>DAMDKH010000057.1:0-10074 GCA_032099965.1 Microbacterium sp. | reverse complement strand
CGGCATGCGGAACCGCCATCCGGGTGCTCGACGGCTGCAGGTCGCCGAGCGTCACGGCGGCCGCCGCTGCCGCGTCGCCCGCAGACTTGTCTTCACGTCGCCACACACTGACACCCTAGGCGCGACCGACGTGACGACCGGTATCCCGGGCGGGTTTCGGAGGAATTCCGCCGGGCAGGCACTCGCCCTGCACCACCGACACCCGCCCACGCGCTCTCCGCCGGAGACGCGCACCTCCTCCCCCACTCCCCCCGCCACCGTCAGGATGGAGCCATGACCTTCCGCTACGACTTCGCCCCCACGCCGTTCGGCGATGCGCTCGTGGTGTTCTCCGACGAGGGCATCCTGCGCTTCGACCTCTCGGAGGCCGACGATCCCTCGGTGCCCTGGCTGCTCGAGGGCGTGGCGAGGAGGCTGCACACCCTGCCCGAGCCCGATCCCGGGGCGGCAGACGACCTCAGCGCGCTCCTCGCGCAGTACTTCGAGGGGGCGCCCGTGCGCTTCACCGACCACCTGCGGCTGGACTGGCGCCTGGTCGACGGGTTCCACCGCCAGGCCCTCCAGAACATCTGCGACATCGAGTGGGGCGAGACGATGAGCTACGGCGAGGTGGCGGTGCGCGCCGGGCATCCGGGCGCCGCCCGCGCCGTGGGAACGGCCTGCCGCGTCACCCCGTTCTCCGTCATCGTCCCCGTGCATCGCGTGGTGCGGTCGGACGGATCGCCCGGGCACTACGGAGCGCACCCCGAGCGCAAGCGGTTCCTGCTCGATCTCGAGCGCCGGTGAGCGCGGGTCGTCGGCGTCCGGATGGCGACGGGCGCAGCGTCGGGGCGATTCCCTCCGGTGGTAGCCTCGCGTCCAGACCGCCCCGTCGCCGGATCGCACCGCCGGCCCTCGGCGGTTCCGGAGCACACCCATGAGCATCAGCACATCCCCCGCCGCCGAGTCGGATGCCGAACTCGTCGCCCGTGCCGTGCGGGAGCTCGCGCGTCGCACGCGGTTCCCCGTCGCCTTCGGGGGTCTGCTCGACGACGGGGTCGTGCACGTCACGACGATCGTGGGCAATCGCACCCGCAGCCTCGACGGACTGCGCGTGCGACCGGAGCGCGGCCTCGGGGGTCGGGCGATGATGGAGCTGCGCCCGCGGATGACGAGCGACTACGGCTCCTCCCAGCAGATCACCCACGACTACGACGTCTTCGTGCTCGGAGAGGGACTCCGCACCCTGCTCGCGCTCCCCATCGTCGTCGAGGGGCGGTCGCGCGGAGTGCTCTACGCCGGGGCCTGGGACAGCGAACCCCTCGCCGGGATCACCACGGCACCCGCCATGCAGGTTGCCGGCGCACTGGCCGACGAGCTGCGCATCCGCGACGAGGTGGAACGACGTCTTCGGGCGGCCGGCACGATCGCCTCGGTCGCGGCATCGCAGCAGGAGCAGTTGCGCGAGACGTTCGCCGAGTTGCGCCGCATCAGCGCGTCGATCGACGACGCCGCGCTGCGCGCCAGGCTCGGGGGCGTCGAGCAGCGCCTCCTCTCCCTCACCGGCGGCGAGCACACGCCGACCACCGGTGCGGTGCCCGTGGTGCGCCTCTCCCGGCGCGAGACCGACGTGCTGGCGTGCGCAGCCCTCGGCGCCACGAACGCCGAGATCGCCGCCGAACTCGGCCTGCGCGAGGGCACCGTCAAGGCGTATCTGGGTTCGGCCATGTCGAAGCTGGACGCGTCGACCCGGCATGCCGCCGTGGTGCGGGCCCGCCGAGCCGGGCTGCTCCCCTGAATCACGCTCCTCCGAATCACCCGCCAGAATCACACCGGCCAGAATCACGCTCCGGCCAGAATCACACGGGCCCGGTTCACGCCGGCCTGATTCACACCGGCCCGATTCACGCGGGAAGATCGGCGTCTATTTCCACCGATACTCTTTCCCTCATTCGACGCATTTCTTGCCGCAATTCGTCGCGCGGGGTATCGTCCTCATCATGGCGAGAAGAATTGTGCATCAACTGGTCGACGATATCGACGGCAGCCTCCTCGAGGCGGGTGAAGGCGAAACCGTGCATTTCTCCTTGAACGGCACCTCCTGGGAGATCGACCTGAACGAGGAGCACGCGAAGGAACTGCGCGACGCGCTGGAGCCGTACATCTCGGCCGGCCGGCGCGCCGGATCGGGGAGCGCTCCACGCTCGTCGTCGTCCTCGTCCCGCAAGCGCCCGGCGCGCAACCCCGAGGTCGCGGCGATCCGCGCCTGGGCCAACGACAACGGCTACTCGCTCTCCGAGCGCGGACGAATCCCCGCGCCCGTCATCGAGGCATATAACAAAGCGCACTGATCCGCGTCGAATTCGACAATGAAGGCCTCCCGCCGGGGGGCCTTCATTCGTCTGCGGACGAGGCCCATCCCCCCTCGGGGAGAGTGATCTCCTGCGTCATATCGCGCAGGAATCGGATCACGGTGTCGCGCTCGTCAGCGGTCAATCGCGCGGCGGCGTAGAAACGTCGCGCCTGTTGGCGTCCGACCGTCTGCATCGCCGCGTGGCGGGTCTCCTCGGTGATGGTGATCGCCAGGGCACGCCGGTCACTCGGGTGGGGGGACCGCACGATGTGATGCCCCTTCTCGAGCCGATCGAGGAGCTTCGTCGTCGATGCCGTCGAGATGGCGAGGTGCTGGGAGATTCCGCCGGGCGTGGCGATCGCCTGCCGGTTCGCGCACACGATGAGGTAGTGCAGCGCCCGCATGTCGGTCTCGTTGAGCTGCATGTAGCGGCGCGATGCGCGGGAGAGCCGCTGCTCCGCCTCGCGGAGCTCGCCCAGCGCACCCATGAGCACGGCGATCTGCTGCAGATCCTCCGGCGCGACACCGGTGCGATCGACCAGCGTGCTGCGCGGATCGGCGGACTCGACGTCGTAGAGCGCCGCGTGGTCCAGGCCGTCCGGACCGGTGCCGCTCTCGAGCGTCGAGAGCGGAGACGGCTCCCCCGTCGTCGGGGTGGTGCCGGGCGCGTGGTCCATGCGAGTATGTTACACAAGGATCGATTTCATGCTAGGTTTATTACTCGCCTAGCTAGTTAAATGAGTGCAGAGGAAGCCATGGATCACGTGACTCTTCTCGACGAGGACGGAACCGCCATCGGGTCCGTCCCCAAGAGCGAGGTGCACACGCACGACACCCCCCTGCACCTGGCGTTCTCCTGCCATCTGGTCGACGAGCAGGGCCGGATCCTGCTCACGCGTCGCGCCCTGGCCAAGCAGACCTGGCCCGGCGTGTGGACGAACAGCTTCTGCGGCCACCCGCGCCCGGGCGAAGACCTCGTCGAGGCCGTGCACCGACGGGCGATGCAGGAGCTGGGCGCCACCGTCGACGACGTCCGCCCGGCCCTCCCCGACTACCGCTACCGCGCCGTCGATGCGAGCGGAATCGTCGAGAACGAGGTCTGCCCCGTCTACGTCGCGCGCCTCACGAGCCCGCTCTCCCCGTCCGACGACGAGGTGTCGGAGTGGACCTGGGTCGACGCCTCGGATGCCGCATCCGCGGTCACGGCCGCCCCCTTCGCCTTCAGCCCCTGGCTCGTCGAGCAGCTGCCCCGACTCCGCGCCATCGGGGCGGTGTGACGATGTCGGCCATCGCCACCCGCGACGACCAGGGCACACGGATCGAAGAGGCCCTGCGCCTCCGATTCGCCGAGCGCCGCCACGCGGCGGAGGCCTACGGCGAGCCGTTCGCAGGCCTGTGGCGATCGGCATCCGAACACGCGCTCGGCGGCAAGCTGATCCGCCCGCGACTGCTGCTCGACATCCATCGGGCGCTGTCGTCGACCGGCGAGGGAAGCGACGCCGACACCGTCATCGGTATCGCCGCCGAGGTGGAGCTGCTCCACTACGCCTTCCTGCTGCACGACGACGTCATCGACGGCGACCTCTACCGTCGTCGTCGGCCCAACCTCATCGGCACGCTCGCCGCCGATCGGTCCCTCGATGCGGCCGACCTGCACTGGGCGCGCTCCAGCGCGATCCTCATGGGCGACCTCCTCCTCGCCACGTCGATCCTGGGCTTCGCCCGGGCCCGCGTGTCGGCTGCGGCGCGGGGGCGGCTGCTCGATCTGATCGAGCACACCATCGTCGAGACCGTCGCGGGAGAGCACATCGATGTCGGTCTGGCCGACGGCGTGATCGTGCCGGATCTGCGCACGATCCTGGCGATGAGCACCTACAAGACCGCCACCTACTCGTTCTCGCTGCCGTTGCGCGCGGCCGCCATCCTCGCGGACGCCTCGGTCGAGGTCGAAGACGACCTCGCCGCGATCGGCGCCCACCTCGGACTCGCCTTCCAGTTGCAGGACGACCTCCTGTGCATCTTCGGCGATGCCGAGGTGCACGGCAAAGACGCCTTCTCCGACCTCCGGGAGGGCAAGGAGACGGCCATCGTCGCCTACGCGCGCATGACCCCCACGTGGGCGCAGCTCGCTCCCCGCTTCGGAGCGGCCGATCTGAGCACCGAGGAGGGGCTGGAGATGCGCGCGCTGCTGCGCGAGTCGGGCGCGGAGGGCTTCGTGCAGAGCCTCGTGAGCGACGAGCTGGCCGCCGCATCCGAGATCCTGCGGGGCGCCGAGGAGACGCGCACCCTCTCGGGCGACGTCGTGACGTGCCTGCACACCCTGCTCGACCGCGTCGAAGGCCGCCGGTCGTGACGTCGTCCGCCGCGGGTGCCGACGACGCGTCGCTGCAGCGCTTCAGCCGTACCGCCGAGATCGCGACCGCCGGGGTGATCCGCGCGTACTCGACCTCGTTCGGGATGGCGACCAAGCTTCTCGGCCCGCGCCACCGTCCGCACATCCGCAACATCTACGCCATGGTGCGCATCGCCGACGAGATCGTCGACGGGGTGGCCGCCGAGGCCGGGCTCGACGCGGGCGCCCAGGCGGACGCCCTCTCGTCGTACATCGCCGAGACCCATCGGGCCATGCGCACGGGGTACAGCAGCGATCTCATCCTCCACGCCTTCGCGCAGACGGCGCGGGCGTGCGGCATCGGCGAGGACCTCACCCAGCCGTTCTTCGACTCCATGCGCGCCGACATCCCCGCCGACGCCCCCGCCGCGTACGACGCCGACGCGCACGCCCGCTACGTCTTCGGCTCCGCGGAGGTCGTGGGGCTGATGTGCCTGCGTGTCTTCCTCCGCGGGGAGGAGCGCACCCCGGAGCAGCGCGAGGTGCTCGAGAACGGCGCACGCCAGCTGGGCGCGGCCTTCCAGAACGTGAACTTCCTGCGCGACCTCGCCGACGACACGGCACGCCTGGGCCGCAGCTACCTCGGCACCGCCACCCGGCTCACCGACGCCGACCGCGACGAGTGGGTCGCGACGGTGGAGCGGCAGCTCGCCGACGCCCGCGCGTCCATCCCGCTCCTCCCCAAGGACTCCCGCGCGGCGGTCCGCAGCGCGGCGGAGCTCTTCGCGGCGCTGACCAGACGGGTCGCCCGCACTCCCATGGACGACCTGTACCGACGGCGCGTGCGCGTGCCCGACCCCTGGAAAGGACTGCTCGCGATGCGCTCACTCCTCGTCACCGCGGTGGAGCCCCGATGAGCCGCGTCGTCGTCATCGGCGCCGGCGTCGCCGGTCTGGCCACGGCGGGCCTCCTCGCTCGCGACGGCCACGAGGTCGTCGTCCTCGAGAAGAACCCCCAGATCGGCGGACGCGCGGGCAGCATCGAGCGCGACGGCTTCCGCTTCGACACCGGACCGTCCTGGTACCTGATGCCCGAGGTCTTCGAGCACTGGTTCGCCCTGATGGGCACCTCGGCCGAGGAACAGCTCGATCTCACCGTGCTCGACCCGGGCTACCGCGTGTTCTCGCCGCCGTCCGCCCCCGGCTCCCCCTCCGAGATCACCGTCCCGTCGGGCCGTGCCGCGGTGTCGCGCCTGTTCGAGTCGCGGGAGCCCGGAGCATCCGCCGCGCTCTCGACCTACCTCGACTCCGCGCATCACGCGAGCGCGATGGCCGAGAAGTACTTCCTCTACAACCCCTTCACCCGCCTGTCGTCCCTGACGGCACCCGAGGTGCTGCGCGCCGCCCCGCGGCTGTTCACCCTGCTCGGCACGCGTCTGCAGGCGTTCGCCGCCCGTCGTTTCCGCGATCCCCTGCTGCGCCAGATCCTGGGCTACCCTGCCGTCTTCCTCGGCACCGACCCCCGCACGGCTCCGGCGATGTACCACCTCATGAGCGCGCTCGACCTCGACGAAGGCGTGAGCTACCCGCAGGGCGGGTTCTGGGGAGTGGTCGAGCGCATCGGGGCCCTGGCCGAGGAGGCCGGGGCGCGGGTGCTCACCGGCGCCTCCGTCACCGGGATCCGCACGACCGGTCGCGATCGGGAGGCCCGCGTCGTGGGTGCCGAGTGGACCGACGCGGCCGGCGTGCATCACGTCGAGCCGGCTGACATCGTCGTCTCCGGTGCCGATCTGCACCACACCGAGACGACCCTCCTCCCTCCGCATCTGCGCACGTACCCGGAGTCCTGGTGGCGGCGACGCACGAGCGGTCCCGGCGCGGTGCTGGTGATGCTCGGGGTGCGCGGGACGCTTCCGGCGCTGCCCCATCACTCGCTCTTCTTCACCGACGACTGGGACGCGAACTTCGACGCGATCTTCGGCCCCGAGGCCCGCATCCCCTCCCCCGCCTCGATCTACGTCTGCCGTCCGAGCGCGACGGACGCCGCGGTCGCGCCGGCCGACCACGAGAACCTGTTCGTGCTCGTGCCGGTGCCGGCGGATCCGGGTATCGGCCACGGCGGCTCCGAGGGCGCCGGCGCCGTCGACGTCGAGGCGACCGCGGATGCCGCGATCGACATGATCGCCGACTGGGCCGGCATCCCCGACCTGCGTGAGCGCATCGTCGTGCGGGAGACGCGAGGACCGGCCGACTTCCGCGACGACTACCACTCCTGGCACGGCGGGATGCTGGGGCCGGCGCACATCCTGTCGCAGAGCGCGATGTTCCGCGCGCAGAACGCGTCGAAGCGGGTGAAGGGGCTGTACTACGCGGGCGCCACCACCGCACCCGGCGTCGGGGTGCCGATGTGCCTCATCAGCGCCGAGATCGTGCTGAAGCGCATCCGCGGCGACCACAGCGCGGGCCCGCTTCCGGAGCCGGCCGGCGTCCGTCGAGAGCGCCGCCCGTCATGATCGGCGCGGTCTACCTCCTCGCCCTGCTCGCGTCGACCGGCTGCATGCTGCTGCTCGACCGGAGGTTCCGCCTGTTCTTCTGGCGCGACGCGGTGGCGGCGAGCATCGTGACCGTGGTCGGGCTGGCGTTCTTCCTGCTCTGGGATGTCGCAGGCATCGCGTCCGGAATCTTCCTCCGCGGCGACGCCGTCATCGCCACCGGCATCGTGCTCGCCCCCGAGATGCCCCTCGAGGAGCCGGTCTTCCTCGTGTTCCTCGTGCTGTGCACGATGATCGCGTACACGGGCGCCGTCCGACTGCTGTCGCGTCGTCGGCCGACCGTCGCGGAGGTCCGACCGTGACGTATCTGCAGCTCTCCGCCTGGTTCCTCGGCGCCTCCGTCGTGGGAGCGGGGGTCTTCGCCCTCGTCGCGCACCGACGCGGACGCGGGCCGAGGATCGGGGCCGTGCTCCTCACGGTGCTCGCCCTGCTGACGCTCACCGCCGTGTTCGACTCGATCATGATCGGCAGCGGACTGTTCCACTACGCGGGGGAGCATCTCATCGGCATCCGGATCGGTCTCGCACCCGTCGAGGACTTCGCCTATCCCCTGGCCGGCGCGCTGCTGCTTCCGGCGCTGTGGGCTCTGATGCGCACCCGGCGCTCCGCCCCGGCGGTCGCAGACCGCTCCCCGGAGGCGTCATGAGCGCGGCGGTGCGGTCGTCGCCGCTGCGCGACGCCGGCCAGATCCTGCTGTCGTCTCGTCCGGTCAGCTGGATCAACACCGCCTTCCCCTTCGCGGCCGCCTACCTGATGACCACGCGGGAGGTCGACCTCACCCTCCTCGTCGGATTCGTCTACTTCCTCGTGCCGTACAACCTGGCGATGTACGGCATCAACGACGTGTTCGACTACGCCTCCGACCTCGCCAACCCGCGCAAGGGCGGAATCGAGGGCGCACTGCTGGCTCCGCGGATGCACCGCCCGACGCTGTGGGCCGCCGCGCTGTCGAACATCCCGTTCCTCGTCTTCCTCATCGTCGTCGGGGATGCGTGGTCGACCCTGTGGCTGGCCGTGAGCGTGTTCGCCCTCATCGCCTACTCCGCCCCCGTGCTGCGCTTCAAGGAGCGTCCCTTCGTCGACTCGGTCACCTCGAGTCTGCATTTCGTGACCCCGGCGATCGTCGGTCTCGCGCTGGCCGGGGCGCAGGTCTCGCCGCCCCTCGTGCTCGTGCTCGCAGCCTTCTTCCTCTGGGGGATGGCGGCGCACGCCTTCGGCGCGGTGCAGGACGTCACCCCGGACCGGGAGGCGGGCATCGGGTCGATCGCGACGGTGATCGGCGCCAGGGCGACCGTGCGTCTGGCCCTCGCCCTGTGGCTGCTCGCCGGCGCGCTGATGCTCTTCGTGCCCTGGCCGGGTCCGCTCGGCGCTCTGCTCGCGCTCCCCTACCTCGTCAACGCCGCCCCCTGGTGGCGGGTGACCGACGAGACATCCGGCGGGACGAACCGCGCCTGGCGGCGGTTCATCCTGCTCAACTACTTCGCCGGCTTCCTCGCGACGATGATCCTCATCCTCGCCTGGGTGTCCTGACCCGGCCTCACCCGAAAGGCTCCCGCATGACCTCCTCCGAACGCGCGTCGACACCTCCCGTCCGTCGGCGCACCCGTCGTCACTCCTGGGTGCGGGTGTTCGTGCCGGTCGCCCTCATCCTCGCGTGGCTCGTCGGGGCATCGCTGGGCGGGCCGCTGTTCGGCAAGGTCGACGAGGTCTCCTCGAACGATCAGACGACCTACCTCCCGGAGTCGGCCGACGCGACGAAGGTGCAGGAGCTGCTGGGCGACTTCCGCGACAGCGACGAAATCCCGGCGATCGCCGTGTTCACCTCCGACACCGCGCTCACCGACGCGCAGATCGACACGATCTCGGATGCGGTGGCCGACAGCACCTCGCTCGAGGGCATCGCCGACGACGTGTCACCGGCGCTCGTCTCGGAGGACGGCCTGGCGGTGCAGGCGTTCCTCCCGATCGAGGGCGATGCGGAGCTCAAGGACGTCACGGCGGCCCTCGGCGACGCGCTGCGCGACGCGGCTCCCGCCGGCGTCGAGGTGTACATCACGGGCCCCGCCGGCTTCACCTCCGACCTCGCGGCCGGGTTCGCGGGGATCGACGGACTTCTGCTCGGCGTGGCACTGCTGGCCGTGCTCGTCATCCTCGTGCTCGTCTACCGTTCGCTCCTGCTGCCGCTCGTCGTGCTCTCCACGAGCCTCTTCGCCCTCTGCGTCGCGTTGCTCGTGGTGTGGTGGCTGGCGAAGTTCGAGGTGCTGCTGCTCAGCGGGCAGACCCAGGGCATCCTGTTCATCCTCGTGATCGGCGCGGCGACCGACTACGCCCTGCTGTTCGTCGCCCGCTTCCGCGAAGAGCTGCGCACAACCGAAGACAAGGGCGCCGCGTTGATGGCGGCGTGGAAGGGCGCGTTCGAGCCCATCGTCGCCTCGGGCGGCACCGTCATCGCCGGGCTGTTGTGCCTGCTGCTCAGCGACCTGAAGTCCAACAGCACGCTCGGGCCGGTGGCGGCGATCGGCATCGTGTTCGCCATGCTCGCGGCGCTCACCCTGCTGCCCGCCCTGCTGCTGCTGTTCGGCCGTGCGGTCTTCTGGCCCCGACGCCCCCGGTTCGAGCCGGAGGTCGTGGCCGAGGAGCACGGCATGCGCAGCACGGGGCTGTGGGCCCGACTAGCGAAGCTCATCACCCGTCGCCCGCGGGCGATCTGGATCGCGACCACCGTGGTGCTCCTGGTGGGTGCTGCCGGTGTGACGCAGCTCGATGCGGTCGGCGTTCCGCAGTCCGACCTCGTGCTCGGCGCCCCCGAGGCGCGCGACGGGCAGCAGGCGCTGGGCGAGCACTTCCCCGGCGGATCGG
>DAMDKH010000056.1:9800-10083 GCA_032099965.1 Microbacterium sp. | reverse complement strand
GTGCCCCGCGGGGAACCGGCGTCCGACAAGAGCATCGACCTGCCCGCGATCGCGGCCGATGTCGAGGCCACGATGCAGAGCCCGGTGATCGTCCCGGATCTCGACGACTTCTGGCGCGTCAACGACGCCGGACTCGAGAGCGGCGCCACGGTCGTCTGGGACATCACCCTCGCGCCCGCCGCGCAGGAGGAGCGCGGCTTCGTGCGCGTCGCCCAGGCCTTCGACGCCGACTCCGGCTGGGCGCCCCAGCGGCTCGGCGGCAGGGCGCCGACCGACACCCGCC
>DAMDKH010000056.1:0-9786 GCA_032099965.1 Microbacterium sp. | reverse complement strand
GCACTCACGCCCGCCGCCGCCTGGAAGCAGATGCAGGACGGCAACCGCCGCTTCGTCGCCGACGAGCCGCGGCATCCGAACCAGGACGTCACGCGACGCAAAGACCTCGCCGCCGCGCAGAACCCCGTGGCGACGCTGTTCGGGTGCTCGGACTCCCGCCTCGCCGCGGAGATCATCTTCGACCTGGGCCTGGGCGACCTGTTCGTCGTGCGCAACGCCGGTCAGGTCATCGGCGAGTCGATCGTCGCGAGCCTCGAGTATGCCGTCGCGGTGCTGAACGTCCCGCTCATCGTCGTACTCGCCCACGACTCGTGCGGCGCCGTGCGTGCGGCCATCGACGGCACGGCCATCGACGCCGCCCCGGTGCCTCCGCACATCTGGAAGCTCATCGCTCCGATCGTGCCCGCTGCCCGCAAGGTGCTGGCCGAGAGCGGCGGCACGACGGTCGCCGAGATCGACGCCGAGCTGGTCGGCCGCGAGCACCTGCGCAACACGGTCGCCGATCTGCTGCAGTCGTCGGAGATCATCAGCAACGCCGTCGCCGAGGGCCGTCTGGGCATCGTCGGCGCCAACTACCGTCTGGCCGAGGGCACGGCCGTGCCCGTCATCACCGTGGGGATCGACCCCGAAACGCAGGAGGCATCGGAATGACCGACACCGAGTACCGCATCGAGCACGACACCATGGGCGAGGTGCGCGTGCCCGTGAACGCTCTGTACGGCGCGCAGACCCAGCGCGCCGTGGAGAACTTCCCGATCTCGGGCAAGGGGCTGGAGTCGACGCAGATCGCCGCCCTCGCGCGCATCAAGAAGGCGGCGGCGCTCGCGAACAAGGAGCTGGGCACCCTCGACGGAGCCATCGCCGATGCCATCGCGCAGGCCGCCGATCAGGTCGCTTCGGGCGCCCATGACGGCGAGTTCCCGGTCGACACGTACCAGACCGGGTCCGGCACCTCGTCGAACATGAACATGAACGAGGTGCTCGCGACGCTCGCCACGCGCATCCTCGGCGCGAACGTGCACCCCAACGACCACGTGAACGCCTCGCAGTCCTCGAACGACGTGTTCCCGACCTCGGTCCACATCGCCGTGACCCAGGCCCTCATCGACACGCTCATCCCCGCGCTCGATCACCTCGCCGTGGCCCTCGAGGCCAAGGCCGAGCTGTGGAAGGATGCCGTGAAGTCGGGCCGCACCCACCTCATGGACGCGACGCCGGTCACCCTCGGTCAGGAGTTCGGCGGCTACGCCCGCCAGGTGCGCCTGGGTATCGAGCGCGTGCAGTCCGCCCTCCCCCGCGTGGCGGAGGTGCCCCTCGGCGGCACGGCGACCGGCACGGGCATCAACACCCCCCTCGGCTTCCCGCAGAAGGTCATCGCGCTGCTCGCGGCCGAGACCGAGCTGCCGATCACCGAGGCGAAGGATCACTTCGAGGCGCAGGCGAACCGTGACGGTCTCGTCGAGGCCTCCGGGGCGCTGCGCACGATCGCCGTCTCGCTCACGAAGATCAACAACGACCTGCGGTGGATGGGCTCCGGCCCGAATACCGGTCTGGGCGAGCTGCACATCCCCGACCTGCAGCCCGGGTCGTCGATCATGCCCGGCAAGGTCAACCCCGTCGTGCCCGAGGCGGTGCTCATGGTGTGCGCCCGCGTCATCGGCAACGACGCCACCGTCGCCTGGGCCGGAGCTTCCGGGTCGTTCGAGCTCAACGTCGCGATCCCGGTCATGGGCACCGCACTGCTCGAGTCGATCCGCCTGCTCTCCAACGCCTCGCGCGTGCTGGCCGACAAGACGATCGACGGCCTGCAGGCGAACGTCGAGCGCGCTGCCGCGTTCGCGGGCATGAGCCCGTCGATCGTGACGCCGCTGAACAAGCTCATCGGGTACGAGGCGGCCGCCAAGATCGCCAAGCACGCGGTCGCCAAGGGGATCACCGTCCGCGACGCCGTGATCGACCTCGGCTACGTCGAGCGCGGCGAGCTCACCGTCGAGCAGCTCGACGAGAAGCTCGACCTGCTGTCGATGACCCACCCGGGCTGAACCCCGAACGCCGGAACGCCGGTCCCCTCTCGGGGCCGGCGTTCCGTGTGTGTGCGGTCTCCCCGGGCGGGGACGGCGCGGTCAGCTCAACTCGCCGCCTTCGAGCAGCTCCGTCACGAGTGCGGCGATCGCCGAGCGCTCGGAGCGCATGAGCGTCACATGCGCGAACAGGTCGTGCCCCTTGAGGGTCTCGATCACGCTCGCGATCCCGTCGTGACGACCGACGCGGAGGTTGTCGCGCTGTCCGACATCGTGGGTGAGCACGACCCGCGAGTTCTGCCCCATGCGACTGAGCACCGTGAGCAGCACGTTCCGTTCGAGCGACTGAGCCTCGTCGACGATCACGAACGCGTCGTGCAGCGAGCGCCCACGGATGTGCGTGAGCGGCAGCACCTCCAGCAGCCCGCGCTCGACGACCTCCTCCATCACATTGCCCGAGACGACCGACCCGAGCGTGTCGAAGACCGCCTGGCCCCACGGGCCCATCTTCTCGCCCTGGTCGCCGGGCAGGTAGCCCAGCTCCTGCCCGCCGACGGCGAAGAGCGGGCGGAAGACGATGATCTTCTTCTGCTGCTGCCGTTCGAGCACGGCCTCGAGCCCCGCGCAGAGGGCGAGCGCCGACTTGCCGGTGCCGGCTCGACCGCCCAGCGAGACGATGCCGATGTCGGGGTCGGTGAGCAGATCGATGGCGATCCGCTGCTCGGCCGAGCGCCCGTGCATCCCGAACACGTCGCGGTCGCCCCGCACGAGCTTGTACTCGCCGTCGCCGGTCACGCGCCCGAGGGCGGAGCCGCGCTCGGAGTGGATGATCAGGCCGGTGTTCACGGGCAGCCCGCGGGCCTCTTCGCTGATCCCGACCTCGCTCTCGTAGAGGTCGCTCATGTCGTCACCCGACAGGTCGAGCCCGGCGATGCCCGTCCATCCGGAGTCGATCGCCTGCTCGGCGAGGTACTCCTCGGCCCGCAGGCCGAGCGATGCGGCCTTGACGCGCATGGGAAGGTCCTTGGAGACGATCGTGACGTCCTGCCCATCCTGCGCGAGGTGCATCGCGACCGAGAGGATGCGGCTGTCGTTGTCGCTGAGACGGATCCCTGCCGGAAGCACCGACATGTCGGTGTTGGCCAGCTCGACGCGCAGAGTGCCGCCCTCCCCCACCTGCACGGGGAAGTCGAGACGCCCGTGCTCGACCCGCAGGTCGTCGAGGTGTCGAAGGGCCTGGCGCGCGAAGTAGCCGATCTCGGGATCGTGCCGCTTGCCCTCGAGCTCGGTGATGACGACCACGGGGAGCACCACGGAATGCTCCGCGAACCGGAAGAAGGCCTGAGGATCGCTCAGCAGGACCGACGTGTCGAGCACGTAGGTCCGGAGATCCTGCTCCGGCTCCGCTGAGGTGGCCCGCCTCGCGGTGTGACGGGTGGACTGCTGCTGCGCTGTACGTGTGGTCACGACCCACTCCCGACCCGGGGAATCCCGGCTATGCGAACGAGTCGACCAGGGGGTCACGAGTCGAGTGCCTGTGGCCGACCCGACCGGGCGCCATGCCCGATGAGATGAAGCTACGACCCCCCGCCGACATCCGCCAGATCGACACGCCACCGAAACGTGACGAGTCGGTGAACGCGGCGTTGCGACCGCGTGTCAGCGGCCGAACCGACGGTCCCGGTCGGCGTAGTCGCGCATCGCGCGGAGGAAGTCGACCTCGCGGAGGTCCGGCCCCAGCGCCTCCACGAAGTAGAACTCGCTGTGGGCGCTCTGCCACAGGAGGAAGTCGCTGAGCCGCTGCTCACCGCTCGTGCGGATGACGAGGTCGGGGTCGGGCTGACCACCCGTGTACAGGTGCTCGCCGATCATCTCGGGTGTGAGCTGCGCCGCGAGGTCTTCCATGGTGCCGCCCGAGGCCTCGTGCTTCATGAGGATGCTGCGGACGGCGTCGACGATCTCGTTGCGCCCGCCGTACGCGACGGCGAGATTGACGTGCAGCCCGGTGTGGTCCTTCGTGCGCTCCTCCGCCTCGGCGAGCACGCGCGCCAGCTCCGGCGGGAGGAGGTCGGCGCGGCCGACGTGCTGCACCCTCCAGTTGCCTTCGCGGGAGAGCCCGTCGGCGAGGTCGGCGATGATCTCGATGAGGTCGGCGAGCTCCGCCGCGTCTCGCTTGCGGAGGTTGTCGCTCGACAGCAGGTAGAGCGACACCACCCGCACACCCAGCTCGTCGCACCAGCCGAGGAATTCGCGCATCTTGACGGCCCCGGCCCTGTGTCCGTGCGCAGCGGTCGCGAAACCGAGCTGGCGCGCCCACCGCCGATTGCCGTCGATCATCATCGCGATGTGATGCGGCACGGACGTGGGATCGAGGCGACGGCGCAACCTGTTGCTGTAGAGCCGGTACAACGGCCCTCGCCCCTGGTTCTCCCGTGACATCACCTTCCTACGCTACCCTGTCGGGCCCACCGCGCACCGTGCCCGAGCGCGAGGAATGTGCGCCTCTCGGAATGCCGCGCGGAATAGAGTGGGCAGGTGAGCACCCCCGATGACTCCGCCGCCGACCTGCCTCAGCTCCCGCTGCTCGAGGCGGCCTCGGCCGATGCCGCCGTCGAGATCCGCCCCACCTGGCGCGGCTGGATCCATGCGGCGACGTTCCCCGTCGCCATCGTCGTGGGCGTGGTGCTGATCGTCCTCGCCGACGGAGCGCCCGCGAAGTGGGCATCGGCGGTCTTCATGGCGAGTTCGCTGCTGCTGTTCGGCAACTCCGCGCTGTACCACCGGTTCGACTGGAGCCCCCGGGTGAAGGTCGTGCTCAAGCGCATCGATCACGCCAACATCCTGCTGCTCATCGCCGGCACGTACACGCCGATCGCGACGCTCGCGCTCCCGCCTCAGAAGGGTGCGCTGCTGCTGTGCCTGGTCTGGGGCGGCGCCCTCCTCGGCATCCTCTTCCGCGTGTTCTGGATCCACGCCCCGCGCTGGCTCTACGTCGCCCTCTACCTGCTGCTCGGGTGGGCGGCGGTGATGTACCTCGGCGACCTCCTCGCGGTCAACGAGGTGATGATGGTGCTCGTCATCGTCGGCGGTCTGCTGTACACCGGTGGCGCCGTGGTCTACGCGCTCAAGAAGCCCAACCCCTGGCCCGGGCACTTCGGCTTCCACGAGATCTTCCACGTGTGCACGGTGCTGGCGTTCCTCTGCCACTGGGCGGCCTGCCTGCTGATCGCCCTCGATCCGCTGTCGCCCTCGCTCGGCTTGCCGGCCTGACGTCGGCGCGTGGAGGGGCCCGTCAGTCGCGGCCGGGGCGTGTCTCGTCGTCGCGCTCGGAGCCCGCGTCGGCGTCGACGTCGCGCTGCGCGGCCCCGGGGGCGGTGGCCGCACCGGCGGCCTGAGCAGCCTGCTCGGCGTCGAGCTCGTCGCGCACCTCTTCGCGGTAGCGCACACGGCGGATGCGGCGGTTCATGTCCCAGATCAGCAGGATCACGGCGATCAGGATGATCACGATGGCGGCGAAACCAACGAACCCCGGCGTGACGGTCTCGGGATCGACCGTCATCGAGGGCGTGGGCATCGGGGTCGCGGACAGAGCGAACATGAATCGGCCTTTCGTACGCAGGTCGCATAACCTGGTATCTCCAGCCTAACGATCGGAAGACCCGTACCGTGACGACCCCCGAGCAGCTCGCCGACCGCTATGGACGCACCCGCGCCCGGCGCACGCCGTGGATCATCGCCGGGGTGATCGTGCTCGCCCTCGTCGTCGCCTACGCCTGGGGCATCGTCGTGCAGTCGATGAACTCGGTCGACGCCGACGACCTGGGGTTCACTCTGGTCGACGAGCACAGCGTCGACGTGCGGTTCCAGCTGACCGGGGTGCAGGGCAAGGACGTCGTCTGCGTGGTCGAGGCCCTCGACGAGGAGTTCGGGGTGGTCGGGTGGAAGGTGCTCGAGCTGCCTGCCGCCGACGCTCACACGCAGGCGCATTCGGCCACCGTCCCGACGGTGGCGGCCGCCACGACAGGTTTGGTCAACAGCTGCTGGGTCGCCTAGACTCTCACCAGACAGATGACGCCCTGGCAGAGTGCCGGGGCGTCTTGGCATATCCCCGCCGAGCGGGCGATTCCGAAAGAAGGAGCTTCGTCATGTCCACGGATGCTCAGGTTCCCTTCCTCACGCAGGAGGCGTACGACCGACTCGTCGCCGAACTCGAACACCTCTCCACCACGGGTCGCGACGAGATCGCGAAGCGCATCGAGGCCGCCCGTGAAGAGGGAGACCTCAAGGAGAACGGCGGCTACCACGCCGCGAAGGACGAGCAGGGCAAGCAGGAGGCGCGCATCCGCACCCTCGAGAGCCTGCTGAAGACCGCGAAGGTCGGCGAAGCGCCGGCCAGCCGCGGCGTCGTCGAGCCCGGCACGGTCGTCACGGCGATCGTCGCGGGCGGCGAAGAGGTCTTCCTGCTCGGCAGCCGCGAGATCGCGGTCGGCAGCGACCTCGACGTGTACAGCGAGGCGAGCCCGCTCGGAACGGCGATCCTGGGACTCAAGGTGGGCGAGAAGGCCTCCTACGAGGCGCCGAACGGCCGCTCCATCTCCGTCGAGATCGTCAACGTCGAGACCTACACCGGCTGACGTCCCCGCTTCCGGCGATGCCCCTTCCGCACCGGCGGGAGGGGCATCGCCGTTCCCGGCTCAGTCCGGGACGACCAGGGGACGGAATCCGGCGCGGCGGAGGGTGTCGAGCGTGTGCTCGGAGTGCTCCGGTCCGCGCGTCTCGACGCTCAGCTCCAGGATGACGTCGCTGATCTGCAGGCCGTGACCGTGGCGCGTGTGCATGGCTTCGACGACGTTGGCCCCCGCCTGCGCGATCAGCTCGGTCACCTGCGCGAGCTGGCCCGGGCGGTCCGGCAGCGGGATGCGGATCGTGAGGTAACGCCCGGACGCCGCGAGACCGTGCGAGACCACGCGCTGCAGCAGCAGCGGGTCGATGTTGCCGCCGGAGAGCACGGCCATGGTCGTTCCCGTCGCCGCCACCTTGCCGGCCATGATCGCGGCGACACCCGCGGCGCCGGCGGGCTCGACGACCACCTTGGCCTGCTCGAGCAGGATGAGCATCGCCCGGGCGAGATCATCGTCGGTGACGGTCACGACCTCGTCGACGTACTCGCGGATGATGTCGAACGGGATGGCCCCGGGCCGCGCCACGAGGATGCCGTCGGCGATGGTCGGCCGCGTCTCGATGTCGACCGGGTGACCGGCCGCGAGGGACGGCGGCACGGCGGCGGCGTTCTCGGCCTGGACGCCGATGATCCGCACCGTCCGGCCGAGCTCGGCGGCACGGGACTTGACCGCGGCGGCGACGCCGGCGATCAACCCTCCTCCGCCGATGCCCAGCACGATCGTCTCGACGTCCGGCGCATCGGCCAGCAGCTCCAGCCCCAGCGTGCCCTGCCCGATCACGACGTCGCGGTGGTCGAAGGGCGGGATGAGCACGGCGCCCGTGCGCTCGGCGAACTCCGCCGCCAAGCGGAGCGACGTGGCCACGGTCTCGCCCTCGAGCACCACCTCGGCCCCGTATCCCCGGGTGGCGAGCAGCTTCGGCACCGGCACGCCGAGGGGCATGAAGATCGTCGCCGGGATGCCGAGGCCCTGGGCCGCCAGCGCCACTCCCTGCGCGTGGTTTCCGGCCGACGCCGCCACGACGCCCCGGGCACGCTCCGACGCGCTGAGCTTGGACAGTCGGTAGGCGGCCCCGCGGATCTTGAACGACCCCGTGCGCTGGAGGTTCTCCATCTTCAGCAGCACGGGGGCGCCGAGGATGTCGGAGAGAGCCCGGGAGGGCAGCGTGGGCGTGTGCGAGATCACCTCAGCCAGACTCTGAGCCGCATGCTCGAACTCGGTCAGGCTGGGGACTGCGCTCATCGATTCCTCCGTCGGGGCTGTCGCGGTACGGTGCTCCAGATCAGGTCGGCGTCGGGTGGCGCGCCCGTGCGCCAGGAGCCGGTGCTGATCGTGACGGCCACCACGTTCACGAAGGCGGCGAGGGGCACGGCGAAGAGGGCCCCGGGGATGCCGCCGATCATCGACCCGCCGGCGACGACGAGCACGACCGCGAGGGGGTGCACCTTCACCGCGGACCCCATCAGGATCGGCTGCAGCACGTGGCCCTCGAGCTGCTGCACGCCGAGCACGACGAGCAGCATCGCGAGCGCGATCCAGGGGCCGTTGTAGACGAGAGCGAGCAGCACGGCGACCGCGCCCGTCAGGACGGCACCGACGATCGGTACGAACGAGCCGAGGAACACCAGGACGGCCACCGGCAGCGCCAGCGGCACGCCGAGCAGCGCGGCCCCCACGCCGATCCCCACCGCGTCGATCGCGGCGACCAGCAGCTGGGTGCGCGCGTAGTTGACGATGGTCGTCCACCCGTTGTGGGCGGCGCCGTCGGCGGCGGGGCGCGCAGCCTTCGGGAAGAGGCGCAGCGTCCAGCGCCAGATGCCGGCGCCGTCGGCGAGGAGGCAGATGAGGATGAAGAGCGAGAGCACGGCCCCGGTGACCACGTGGGCGGCGGTCGTGCCCACGGCGAGCGCGCCGTTGACCAGGAACTGCGCCTGCTCGTTGACGAGCGCGAAGCCCTGGTCGATGTAGCCCTGGATCTGGTTCTCGGTGAGGTGGAGCGGGCCGTTGAGCAGGAATCGTCGGAACTGTTCGACCGCCTCTCCCGTGCGCTGCTGCACGTCGGGCAGCTGCGCCCGGATCTGCCAGACCACGAGCCACAGCAGCGTCGTGACGATGGCGATCGTGCCGAGGATCGAGACCGCCACGGCGAGCCAGCGGGGAACGCGGTGCCGGATCATCCAGTCGAACACCGGCCAGAGCAGGGCGGTGACGAGGATGCCGACGAGGAGCGGGATGACGAGGAGCTTGAGCTGGATGACGACCCAGATGAAACCGGCGGCGACGGCCGCGAGGAGCAGGAGCCGCCACGCGTAGCCGGCGGTGATGCGCAGCGGAAGCGGAATCGCCTCGTCGGCCTCGGTCGTCACCGTCCGGTCGGTGGGGACCGGACGGGGACGCAGGAGATCCCGGAGCCGTGGTCGCTGGTCGTCGGTCATCGCCCAAGTCTACGGCGAGGCCGTATGCCGTTCGGCGCATCATGACGCGGGAGCGATGTCGGTCGTCGCCGCTACGCTGGCCCCGTGATGGAGACCCACAGCGCCGCCGAGGCCCGGAGGATCGCGCTCGCGGCGCAGGGGTTCTCCCGCGCTCGCCCGTCGCTCCCGACCACCCGCCATCTGCACCGGACGATGGAGCGCCTGGGCGTGCTGCAGATCGACTCGGTGAACGTGTTCGCGCGCTCGCACTACATGCCGATGTTCTCGCGTCTCGGCGCCTACGACCCCTCCACCTTCGACCGGGTCTTCCTTTCGAAGACCACCCATTACGTCGAGTACCTGGCGCATGAGGCCACCTTCGTGCCGGTCGACGACTGGGCGCTGTGGCGCTTCCGCATGGAGGACTACCGGCGCCGCGGCGACCGCCCCGACTCGTGGGCGCGCGCGAACGCCCGCACCCTCTCCTGGGTGCAGGACGAGTTGCGGGCGCGCGGCCCCCTGCGCCCGGGCGACCTTCGCGACGATGCGCCGCGGGAACGCGGAACGTGGTGGGACTGGGACGATGCGAAGCTCGCCCTGGAGCACCTCTGGCGCACGGGCGACGTCGCGATCAGCGGACGACGGGGGTTCGAACGCACCTACGCGCTG
>DAMDKH010000055.1:0-10213 GCA_032099965.1 Microbacterium sp. | reverse complement strand
GTGCGGGCCTGCTCGCGGCGGACGGCGCCGTCTCGCCCACCATCTTCGCAGAGATGTCGGCCCTGGCGGCGGCCACCGGAGCGGTCGACCTCGGGCAGGGCTTCCCCGACGAGGACGGCCCGGCGGAGGTGCTCGAGGCGGCCAGACAGGCGGTGGCCGACGGGGCGAACCAGTACCCGCCCGGACGTGGAACGCCCGACCTGCGGCAGGCGATCGCCGAGCACCAGAAGCGCTTCTACGGACTCGACGTCGACCCCGAGACGGAGGTGCTCGTGACGGTGGGAGCCACCGAGGCCCTCTCCGCGGCGCTCCTCGCGCTCACCGACGGGCCGGACGACGAAGTCGTGGTGTTCGAGCCGTACTACGACTCCTACGCCGCCGCCGTCGCCCTCGCCGGAGCGACCCTTCGCACGGTGCCGCTGCGCGCCCCGGACTTCCAGCCCGACCTCGAGCAGCTCGCCGCGACGGTGTCCGACCGCACCCGGATCATCCTCGTGAACGACCCGCACAACCCGACCGGTGCCGTCTTCGACCGCGAGGTGCTGGCGGAGATCGTGCGTCTGGCCACGACCCACGACGCCCTGATCGTCACCGACGAGGTGTACGAGCACCTCGCGTTCCACGCCCCCCACGTGCCGATCGCGACGCTGCCCGGCGCGGCGGAGCGCACGCTGACGATCTCCTCCGCCGGGAAGACGTTCTCGGTCACGGGGTGGAAGATCGGGTGGATCCACGGACCGGCGGCCCTCATCACGGCGGTGACCGCGGTGAAGCAGTTCCTGACCTACGTCGGCGGATCGCCGTTCCAGCCGGCCATCGCCGTGGGGCTGCGCCTCCCCGACGCGTTCTTCGCGAACGCCTCGTCCGCCCTGGCCCGCAAGCACGCGCTCCTCGGCACGGGGCTCGAGGCGGCGGGGTTCCGGGTGTTCGCGCCGCAGGGCGGGTACTTCACCCTCGCCGACGCGACAGCCGTGGGTGGAGCGGACGGCGCAGCGTTCTGCCGCACCCTGCCGGCGCAGGTCGGCGTCGGGGCCATCCCCCTGGCCGCCTTCCTCTCGTCGGAGCGCCGCACCGCCCCCGAGTACGCCGGTCTCGTCCGGTTCGCGGCGTGCAAGCGGGTCGAGGTGCTGGAGGAGGCGGTCCGCCGGTTGGCGGCGCTGCGCGCGTGACGCTCGGAACGGCCGCCCTCAGCGGGGCGCCACGGTGTAACGCCGCATCCGCAGCGAGGGATTGGTCTCGCGCACGCGATCGATGACGGCGCGCTCGACCGGCGCGACGGCGATCCCCTCCTCCGAGGCGAGCCCCGCGAGCACCACCCCATGAGGACCGACGATCTGCGAGCGACCGACGCCGATCGGGGCGGGGTGGTCGGCGGAGACCACGTACACCGTGTTCTCGATGGCCCGTGCCGCGAGCAGGGTCGTCCAGTGGTGCTCCTTCAGCGGTCCCCGCACCCACTCCGCGGGCACGACGAGCACGTCGGCGTCCGCGTCGACGAGCGTGCGGGCCACCTCCGGGAAGCGCAGGTCGTAACAGGTCATCAATCCGAAGCGCAGGCCGCCGAGCTCGAAGGTGGCCGCTTCTCCCACCTCCCCGGGCTCGACCCAGTCCGACTCGGCCTGACCGAACGCGTCGTACAGGTGCTGCTTGCGATACACCGCGAGGATGCCCTCGCCGCGCACGGCGACCACGGCGTTCCTGACCCGGTGGGCGTCGTCGGCCTTCTCGACCAGCCCGGCCACGACGACCACGCCGTACTCCGCAGCGACGGCGCGGAGCGTCTGCACGAACTCGCCTTCGAGGGTCTCGGCGTTCGCGACCAGGGTCTCGTCGAGCGGGTTCACGAAGTAGCTGGAGTACTCCGGCAGCACGACGAGCGTCGCGCCCCGAGCGGCGGCGGCCGCCACCCGTTCGGCGATCCGCTCCCGATTCGCCGCGCGCGATGCGGTGGGGGCGAACTGGCAGACGGCGACGGCGACGGCGAGGCTGTGCGACATGCCCTCATCCTCCCCCATCCGCGCGCCGGGGCGCCTCGATTCGCGCCCCGTCGGATCCCGTGTTAGGCTTCTAGACGTGCCGCGGGGTGGAGCAGTTCGGTAGCTCGCCGGGCTCATAACCCGGAGGTCGCAGGTTCAAATCCTGTCCCCGCAACAAGAGAAGGCCCCGAGATCCTCGTGATCTCGGGGCCTTCGCCTTTCCCCGCACCCGCATCCCGGCTCTCAGTCGAGCGGGTCGCGTGCGATCGGACACGTCATGCAGTGCCCCCCGCCGCGGCCCCTGCCGAGTTCTGCGCCGACGATCGTGATCACCTCGACCCCGGCCTTGCGGAGCGCGGCGTTGGTGAGCGTGTTGCGGTCGTACGTGAACACGACGCCCGGCTCCAGCGCGACGGCGTTGTTCCCCGAGTCCCACTGCTGGCGTTCGGAGGCGTAGGCGTTGCCGGCCGTCTCGACCACGCGCAGTCGCGGCAGCCCCATCGCCGCCGCGACGACGTCGACGAACGGCGTTCCCTCCGCGTCGGTGACCTCGACCCCGGGCGCGGCGTCGGCAGGGCGCAGGATGAACGGATGGATGCCGTCGACGATCGCGGGGTGCACCGTGACCAGGTCGCGGTCGGCGAAGGTGAACACCGTGTCGAGGTGCATCGCCGCCCGCAGCTTCGGCATGCCCGCGACCACCACCTGGGTCGCGGCCCCCTGATCGAACAGGCTCTTGGCGAACTGGGTGATGGCCTGGCGGGAGGTGCGCTCGCTCATCCCGACGAGCACCACACCGTCACCGATGGGCATGACGTCTCCCCCCTCGAGAGTGGCCTGTCCCCAGTCCTCGTCTGGATCCCCCCACCAGACCGTCGAGTCGCGGTACTCCGGGTGGAAGGAGTAGACCGCCTTCATCAGGAGCGTCTCGTCCTTCCGCGCGGGCCAGTACAGGGGGTTGAGCGTGAGCCCCCCGTAGATCCAGCACGTGGTGTCGCGCGTGTACAGGGTGTTCGGCAGAGGCGGCAAGAGGTACTCGCGGGCGTCCGGGGAGTCCTGGGCGAGCGAGACGTAGCCCGTGCGGTAGTCGTCGGGGAGGTCGCCGGTCGCCAGCCCGCCGATGAGGAATCGTGCGAGCTCACCGTCCGTGAGCGCATCCAGGTAGGCGCGCGTGCCCTCCACCAGTCCGAGCCCCACCTGGTTCGGCGTGACCTTGCGATCCAGGAGCCACGAACGGGCCTCGGGGAGAGCCATGGTCTGCGCGAGGAGGTCGTGCAGTTCGACGACCTCCACCCCCCGGTTGGTCAGCTTGTTGACGAAGTCGAGGTGGTCGCGCTGCGCGCTCTCGACCCAGAGCACGTCGTCGAACAGCAGGTCGTCGGAGTTCGTGGGGGTCAGGCGCTCGTGAGCCAGCCCCGGACGGCAGACGAGGACCTTCCGGAGACGGCCGACTTCGGAGTGCACGCCGTGCGTGATGGCGGGGGACGACGATGCGGACATGGGGAACCTTTCCTTCGGCGTTGCGGAGCGATCAGATGCTCACCCAACCGGCGAACAGGCCGACGAGGGCGACGACGGCGAGCAGGACGACCACGAGGAACATCGCCAGCTCCCCGGATGAGAACACGCGGCGCCCCTGCTCACGCCGGGTCATGACGAAGAGCACGGTCGCCGGGGCGTAGAAGAGGAACGAGATGAGCATGAGGGAGAGCCCGGCGGCGAAGAGGAGGAACGCGTTGTAGATGCTGGCGAGCACCGTCACGACGAGATCGACGCGCAGTGTGGACCGGCGATCGCCGGCATAGGTCTCCCGGGTGGCCCGCAGCGTGAACGCGTAGAGCGCGGCGAGCAGGAACGGGATGAGGGTCATCACCGCGGTCATGTCGAGGGCGAAATCGAACGCGTCCTCCGAGAAGTAGGTCAGGATGACCACGAGCTGCGAGAGCAGGGTGCTCAGCAGCAGAGCGTTGGCGGGCACCTGCCGCGAGGTCTGCCGGGCGAGGAACCGCGGCATGTCCCGGTCCTTCGCGGCGACGAACAGCACTTCTGCCGCCATCAGCGTCCACGCGAGGTACGCCCCGAGCACCGAGACGATCAGACCCACCGAGACGAACACGCTGCCCCACGGACCGAACGCCGCCTCGAGCACGCCGGCCATCGAGGGCTGGCGGAGCTCCGCGATCTCCCCCATCGGGAGCACCCCGTACGAGACGATCGTGACGGAGGCGAAGATCGCCAGGACGCTCACGAGCCCCAGGACCGTGGCCCGGCCGACGTGTTCCCGTTTCTGCGCGTGCCGCGAGTACACGCTCGCGCCCTCGACGCCGAGGAAGACGAAGACCGTGACGAGCATGGTGCTGCGGACCTGCTCGAACAGCGACCCCGTGTAGTCGGCCCCCTGCCAGTTGGCGGCGAAGACGGCCGGATCGAACACGAAGATCACCAGCAGCACGAAGACGATGATCGGGATCACCTTCGCGACGGTCACGATCCGGTTGATGGCCGTCGCCTCCTTGATGCCGCGCCGCACCAGGAGGAAGAACAGCCACAGGCCGACCGAGGACAGGACGATCGCGAGCACCGTGTCGCCCGACCCCAGCGCGGGGATCCACTGCCCCAGCGTCGACATGATGAGCACCCAGTACGTCACATTGCCCACACACGCGCTCGCCCAGTAGCCGGCGGCGGCGAAGAACCCGGTGTACTCTCCGAAACCCGCCTTCGCGTAGGCGTAGACGCCGGCGTCGAGTTCGGGCTTGCGCACGGCGAGGCGCTGGAACACGAAGGCGAGCATGAGCATGCCCGTCCCGGCGACGGCCCAGGCGATGAGGGCTCCGGCGACGCCCGTCTCCTGGGCGAACCGCCGAGGAAGGGAGAAGACGCCGGCACCCACCATGGAGCCGACGACCATCGCCGTGAGCGTGAGGAACGAGACCTTGGTGGTCGTAGGGGTGGTCGAGGCGCTGCCGGTCGCGGTCATGACACCGGATTCCCTTCACGAGACGATCGTGGACCCCAGGAGGTGGCCCAAGTTACTCCCCGGTGCTCACGCCGTGAAGAGGGGTCGGCGTCGGCCCTCCGGCGCTCGTCTCCGCCCACGAACGACGGATGCCGCACCCCCGAGGGGATGCGGCATCCGGGTCGACGGTGCGCGAGCGTTACTCGCCCTCGCCGTCCTCCATGTCGATCAGCTTCTGGACGGCCTCGGTGAGGCGCTTGTCGGCCTCGGCGAAGGTCTCCAGGTCGCCGGCCTTCAACGCGGCGTCCCGGTCGAGGAGAGCCTGGCGGGCGTCCTCCAGGGCATCCGCCTGCTCGCCGCTCGGCGTCGTGGGCTCGGCCGGGGGCGTCTCCCCCGTGTTCGGATCGGGCTCGGTCGGCTCGACCTCGTCATCACCACCCGTGGCGCCGGAGTCGCCGCCGAACAGCGAGTCGAGCGCTTCGGTCAGGGTGTCCTCGAAGGCGACGCGGTCACCGAACGCCACGAGCACCTTCTGCAGACGCGGGAGCTGCGTGCCCTCCGACGACTGCACGTAGACCGGCTGGACGTAGAGCAGTCCGCCGCCGACGGGGAGGGTGAGGAGGTTTCCGTAGATGACCTCCGACTCGCCCTGCTGGAGCAGGTTCAGCTGCGGCACGACCGCCGTGTCGGAGTTGTAGGTGTTCTGCACCTGACCGGGCCCGGGGACCGTCGTGTCGTCGTTGATCTCCAGCATGCGGAGTTGTCCGTAGCCCTCGGCCTTCGTGCCGGCCTCGGAGCCCGCATCGGAGTCGACGGCGAGGTAGCCCATCAGCACGTCGCGGGTGCTGCTCGCGCCCTGAGACGCCGGGATGAACGTCGAGAACATCGAGAACCGCGGTCCGTCCTGCCCGGGCATCTGCATCGTCAGGTAGTACGGCGGCTGGAGCATCGACTCGCTGCGCGGGTCGTTCGGCGTCTGCCACCGGTTGTCCTGCTGCGCGAAGGATCCCGCGGTGTCGATGTGGTAGACCCCGAGGATGTCGCGCTGCACCTTGAACAGGTCGGTCGGGTACCGCACGTGGCTCATCAGCTGGCCGGACATCTCGCTGATCGGCTTCACCGTCGACGGGTACACCTTCTGCCAGGTCTGCAGGATCGGGTCCGCCTCGTCCCAGGCGTACAGGGTGACGGAACCGTCGTACGCGTCGACCGTGGCCTTGACCGAGTTGCGGATGTAGTTGATCTCGTCGATCACGAGGTTCGGGGCCCGCGTGTTCGAGTCGGCGATCGCGTCGGAGAGGCTCACGCTGGTCGAGTACGGGTACGTCGAGCTGGTGGTGTAGCCGTCGACGATCCAGACGACGCGTCCGTCGACCACGCTGGGGTACGGGTCACTGTCGAGTTCGAGGTACGGGGCGACCTTCTGCACGCGGGTCTTCGGGTCGCGGTCGTACAGGATCTGCGAGTCGTCGTTCACCAGGTTCGAGAACAGGATCTGCTCGGACTGGAACTTCAGCGCGTAGAGCAGCTTGGTGAACGTGTCACCGATCTGCGGACCGCCGTCGCCGTCGAACGTCGTCTTCGTCTCGCTCTGGCCGTCCTTGCCGCGCGGGTAGTCGATCTCGACGGGATCGCTGCCCTCGGGCGCGCCGACGATCGAGTACTCCGGCGAGTTCTCACCGAAGTAGATCCGCGGCTCGAAGTCCTCCTGCTCGGTGAGGAAGCCCGCCGTGGGGATGCCGCGCTCGAGGAAGACGGGCTCGCCGTCGGGGGTGCGCTGGTTGCCCGCCGCCGCGACGAGGCCGTAGCCGTGGGTGAACACCGCGACGCGGTTGTTCCAGTTGTCGCCTTCGCCGAGCTTGGTGATGTCGAGGTCGCGGATCGCGACGACGGTGTCCTGCACCGCGCCGTCGACCTCGTACCGGTCGACGTCGAGCGTCTCCTCGAACTGGTAGTACGCGCGGTACTGCTCGAGCTGACGCACCGTCGGGCTGATGACCTTCGGGTCCATGATGCGGATGGAGGCGGTGGTCTCCGCGTCGGCCCGCAGCTGTCCGGCCGTCGGGTCGGTCTCGGCCTCGAAGGTCGTGGTCTCGAGGTCGGCGACGCCGTAGGCCTGCTTGGTGCCCTCGATGTTCCGCTCGTAGTACTGCGCCTGATAGGCGTTCTGGTTCGGCCGCACCTGGAAGGTCGTCACGACCCAGGGGTACCCGACGCCGACGACGAGCGAGGCGACGAGGAGCAGCGCGGTCGCGGCCAGCGGGAACCGCCAGCGGCCGATCACCGCGGTCACGAAGAAGAGCACGGCCACGAGGGCGGCGATGATCGCGAGGATCGCGAGACCCGGGATCGTGGCGTTCACCCCGGTGTACGCCGCACCGGTGATGCGGTCGTCGGGGGTGGTGAGCGTCTTGAACCGGTCGAGCCAGAGGCTCGCGGCCTGCACGAGCAGGTAGAGCCCCGCGATCACCGCGAGCTGGATGCGCGCGGGCTTCGAGATGCGCAGCTCGCCCTGCCCGATGCGCACCGACCCGTAGAGGTAGGAGACGAGGGCGGTGATGAGCAGCGAGAGGAGCAGGACCGCGGAGATGAACGCGAGCGCGATCGAGTAGAACGGCATCGCGAACATGTAGAAGCCGGTGTCGACACCGAACTGCGGGTCGACCTCGCTGGTGGCCACGCCGTTCGCCCAGAGCCACACGGTCTTCCACTGGCTGGCCGCCGAGAAGCCCGCGAAGAGCCCGAAGAAGATCGGCATGCCCCACATCGCCAGCCGGCGCAGCGGCTCGATGACCTCCTGGTAGCGG
Source organism: Microbacterium sp. (assembly GCA_032099965.1). Lineage (GTDB taxonomy): Bacteria > Actinomycetota > Actinomycetes > Actinomycetales > Microbacteriaceae > Microbacterium. The sequence continues at coordinate 2,471 of DAMDKH010000055.1, read as the reverse complement.
TCGAGCTGGGAGCTCAGCCGCACATACACCGGCCGCAGCCGGTAGGCGAGCTGGATGACGACGAACAGCGGCACGGCCATGCCGAGGAAGCCGACGACGAACATCACCACCGTGGCGATCCACTGCGTGGTCAGCACTCCCGTGAAGCCCAGCTGGTCGAACCAGAGGAACTCGGTGTAGAGCGAGGCGAACACGAAGAACGCGGCGATCAGCGCGGCGATGATCGCCAACGAGATGCCGAAGATGCGTCGTGAGGTTCGAGGAGTGGCCGGATTCGGTGCGGAGGTCGAGGTCACCCCTCCATCCTAGGTGCGCCTCACTGGACGGCGCCCGTGATCCCGATCACGGGGCGGTCACGGCGCCGTGCAAGCAGGGAGCTTCGAGACGTCGCCGTCGTCGGCGATGACCTCGAGGGCATCCAGCGACTCCTCCAGCGTGCCCGTGCGCACGACCCGCAGCCCATCCGGCACGTGGCCGACGACCTCCTCGCAGTTGTCGGCCGGGGCGAGGAAGTACTCGGCGCCGGCGTCGCGCGCGCCGTAGAGCTTCTGCCGGATGCCGCCGATCGGTCCCACCGTGCCGTCGGCCTCGATGGTGCCGGTGCCCGCGACGTTCTCGCCGCCGTTGAGCTCCCCGGGCGTGAGCCGGTCGATGATGCCCAGCGCGAACATCATCCCGGCGCTGGGTCCGCCCACGTTGTCGAGCTGGATCGTGACGTCGATCGGGAAGTCGTAGTCCGTGCGCAGCGTGATGCCGATGAGCCACGTGGTCGTGCCGCCGTCGGTGCGCTCCTCTGGCGTGATGTCGACCCGCTGCTCCTCGCCGTCGCGGCGCACCGTGAGGGTGATCTCCGCCCCCTCCGCGTCCTGGATGCGCGAGCGCAGCTGCTTCGCCGACGTCACGGGGTCGCCGTCGATCGCCGTGATCACGTCGTCGGGCTCCAGCAGGCCGGCCGCAGGGGTGTCGTCGACGGCCTCGACCACCGCCACCTCGGCGCCGGTGTCGTAGCCGAGTTCTCCGAGCGCCGCCGCGGTCGCCTCGTGCTGCGAGTCCACCATCAGGGTGGCGTTGCGCTCGTCGCGCTGCTCGGTGGTCACCCCCTCGGGGAAGACCGAGTCGAGCGGCACCACGGCGCGCGACGAGTCGGTCCATGCCAGCGCCAGCTCGAACCAGCTCGGCGTGCGCTCGCGGTTGCCGACCACCTGCACGGTGGTGAGGTCGAGGGTGCCGGCGGTGTCGAAGGTCTCGGCGCCCTCCACGCTGATGAGCGGGACCTGCTGGTCGTCGGGTCCGGCGGCGGTGCCGAGGGTGTCGTAGACGGGACCGGGGCGCTGGATCACATAGGGCGTCGGGAGGAAGGTCAGCACGACCAGGGCCACGAGGGCCACCACCAGGGCCCAGACACCCAGCCCGAGCCGCGCAGGGCGGATCCGTTCCACAGCATTCCTCCGTCGTTCGCGAGCGGCGTACAGCGATCCGCCCGCTCCGGGGTCGCTCGCATGAACCTGTGACTAGCGTAGATGGCACGGCTACACGCGCGCTGAGAGGGCGGACGACATGGCAGACAACGAACCCGGTCCCGAGGACTTCCAGGAGTTCCTGCGTCGGATGCTGTCCGGCCAGGGCGGCGACATCGACCCCGAGGCCCTCCGCGACGCCCTCGAGGGGATGGACGGCATCGCGATCGACCCGGCGATGATGCAGACGCTCATGTCGCAGCTGCAGGGGGCGTTCGGCGGCGACCCGTGGGAGAACACGCTCCGGCAGGCCCTCCACATCGCCAACCGCGACGGCCAGGGCATCACCGACGGATCCCGGTCCTCGTCGGCCGACGCCTTCGGTCTCGCCGCGCTCTGGCTGAGCGAGGCGACGACGATCTCGGATCTCGCCGATGCGCCCGTCGCGATGACGCGCGGCGAATGGGTCGAGCGCACGCTGCCGGTGTGGAAGGAGATCGCCGGCCCCGTGTCGACGAGCATCGCCGACGCCCTCACCGCGGCGCTCGACACCCAGGTCCCCGAAGAGATGCGCGACGTGGTGCAGGGCGCTGGACGCCTCATGCGCGGCCTCGGCGGGTCGGTCTTTGCAGCTCAGTTCGGGCAGGTGCTCGGCAACCTCTCGCTCGAGGTCGTCTCCGGAGGCGACGTCGGGATCCCCGTGCTCCCCGCCGGCACCGCCGCCGTGGTGCCGCAGAACCTCGCCGCCTTCGGCGAAGGACTCGAGATCCCCGAGGACCAGATCGCGCTCTACCTCGCCGCGCGGGAACTCGCCTACGCCCGCCTGTACCGTCACGCCAAGTGGTTGCACCTGCACGTGATGGCGCAGATCACCGACTTCGCGCGCGGAGTGACGGTCGACGTCGACGCGCTCGAAGACGTGGCGAGTCGTCTCGACCCGTCGAATCCCGAGGAGCTGCGCGCCGCGATCGAAGGCGGGGCTCTGCTGCCGACCCAGACCGAGGCGCAGCGGGA
>DAMDKH010000054.1:7877-10300 GCA_032099965.1 Microbacterium sp. | reverse complement strand
CGCGCCTCCCTCGGCGAACGCCATCCCCAGCATCACCACGCCGATGAGATACGTGCGCGGTTCGCGCCACGCCTCGAGCGCGACGTGCAGGCGTTCACGCCACGTTCCCCCGCGGGCGGACGCGGGGTCGAGGCCGCTGTCGCGCACCGGCACCTGCGTGAAGCACGCCACCGAGACGACCGCGAGCGCGCTGCCCACGATGCCCGCGTGCACCGCGACCAAGAGCTGGAGCCAGGCCGCGAGGGCGCCGATCCCCGCGCCGATCACCGTGCCGAAGCTGAAGAACGCGTGGAAGACGGGCAGCACGGTGCGGCCCATCCGCTGCTCGATGGCGGTGGCCTCGACGTTCATCATGATGTCGAGGCAGCCGTTGCCGTATCCGAAGAGGACCATGCCGATGAGCACGACGGGGACGGAGGAGAACACGGTCGACCCCACGCCGATCAGGGCGATGCCGGCCGAGAACATGAGCATCGTCACGAGCATGCCGCGGCGGGCGCCGGTGCGGATCATGACCGCGGGGCTGGTCGAGATGCCGATGATCGACGAGATGCCCATGCCGAGCAGGATGAGGCCGACCTGGGCGTTGTCGAGGCCGAGGTCGGCCTTGATGCTCGGCACACGCGATGCCCACGTCGCGATCGAGAGGCCGCTGGCCAGGAACATCGTGAAGATGGCGGCGCGCCACCGGACGAATTGCGGGCGCGTCAGGGCGGAATCCATGCGCGCCAGCCTATCGAATCGATTCGAGTCGCGCGGCTCCGGCCCGGCTATCCTCGAAGCATGAGCAGTCAGGAGCCGCCCCGGCGCGCGACCATCACGGACGTCGCGCGGGAGGCCGGGGTGTCGCCCTCGACGGCATCCGTCGTCTTCAGCGGCAAGGCCAACGTCTCCGAGACCACCCGGGAGCGCGTGCTCTCCGCCGCCGCCGCGCTCGGCTATTCGGGTCCCGACCCCCGCGCCGCCTCGCTGCGACGCGGACGCAGCGGCATCGTCGCCGTGGTCTTCGAGGGCCATCTGCGCCACGCCTTCCTCGATCCGGTGACCACCGCCATGATGGACGGTCTGGCCGACGGGCTCGCCGAGCTCAGCGCCGGCATCCTCCTCATGCGCGACGAGGGCGGCGACGGAGGGCTGGCCCTCGCCAGCGCCCCGGTCGACGCCTACGTGATGATCGGCTGGTCGGGGCGCACCCGCGAATCCGTCGGCGTCGTGCGCGGGCGCGGACTGCCCGTCGTCGTGATCGAGGGCGACCCCGGCGACGCAGGCATCCCGCGCATCACCCTCGACAACGCGGATGCCTCGGCCGCCGTCGCCCGGCACCTGTACGACCTCGGCCACCGCGACGTGGCCATCGTCACCCTCACCCTGGGCGGAGAGCGCGAACGCGGCCCGGTGACCCCCGAACGCATCGCCGACGCCACGGTCGGCGTCACCGTCGACCGTCTCGAGGGCTTGCGGAGGGTGTTCCCCGACGCCCCGGCGATATCGGCCGCGGGCAGCCTCATCGACGAGGGAGCCATCGTCGGGCGGATGCTGCTGGCCGACGCGGCGACCCGCCCCACCGCGGTGATCGCGCAGAGCGATCTGCTCGCCGTCGGAGTCATCCGTGCGGCGGAGGAGCTGGGCCTGCGGGTGCCGGAGGACGTCTCGGTCGCCGGTTTCGACGGCATCGCGGTCGACGGGTGGGGAGCCCGGGTGCTCACCACCGCCGTGCAGCCCGCCGTCGAGAAGGGACGAGCAGCCGGCGAGCAGGTGGCCCGCATGCTGCGCGGCGAGGGCGGGGAGACGCAGGACCTCACGTGCGTCTTCCGCGCCGGGGACACCACGGGGCCGCCGCCGCGGTGAACGTCGGTCGCTCAGCTGTGGTCGGGTCCGAGGGGCAGCGCCGCATCGCCGAAGTCGAGGATGCGGTAGCGGCCGCACGAGACCACCTCGTCGGGCACCGCCGGCACCGGCAACTCCCACGGCACCGTCTGCGCATCCTCGAGGAGGAACGAGACCGATCCCGCCTCGAATTCGGTGCGGTCGACGAGCCAGGCGTATCCGTTGAGCCGGTGATCGACCTGTACCAGCCGTGACGGGTCGGTCAGGTGCAGCTTCGGCAGTCGCACGGTCCAGAACTGCCCGGCGCCCACCCGGCCGGATGCCTCGACCCAGGTGGTGACGCAGGCGAGATCGGCGTCGGGCCGGGAGGCGGCGGCGGCCACGCGGGGGATGCTCAGACATCCGCCGATCAGCAGCAGGACGGCGATCACGGCGGAGGCCTGCCGGCGAAGGTGCGGCGCGAGGCCCATCACCCGCGGGTCGGCGACGAGCGCGAGCACCGGCGCGAACGCCACGGGCTGCAGGTAACGGGCAGCGTGGGTGCCGAGGGCGATCCCCCCGACGACCACGAGAAGAGGGGCCAGCCAGGCGGCGGC
>DAMDKH010000054.1:246-7825 GCA_032099965.1 Microbacterium sp. | reverse complement strand
GACGAAGCGCGCACCGGCGTCCCGCGACCGGATGCTGCGGGCGACCGCCCACGCCAGCAGCCCGACGGTCATCGCCGCACCGAGCAGACCGAGCGGAGAGCCGACGCGGTCGCCGAGCAGTCCGCCGTAGTAGACGAGCGACTCCCGCCATCGCTCCGGCTGGGCGTATCCCGCGCCCGTGTTCGCGATCCATGCCGAGAACGGAATGCGAGAGACGAAGCCGATCACCGTGCCCGCAGCGAGAGCGGCGAGGGCGGCGGGAGCGGTCCAAGACGTCGTCCTGCGACCCGGAGTCGCGCGTCCGCTCCGTACCGCCTGCAGGACCAGGAGAACGCCGATCGGTAGCACCGCCCAGGCGACGACGAGCGGGTTGGACAGCACGGAGACGGCCACGACCGCGGTCAGCGCGGCGAGGAGCACCGCTCTCGGACGGTCGTGGTCGAGCATCCGCCGGACGATCCCGACGGCCAGCACCGAGGCGATCACCGTCGCCGAGTAGTACGTGGTCGTCAGGGGGAGCGAGGCGAGTTCGAGAGCGTCACGCGACGCCGACGTCTCGGTCATCGCGAGCATCCCGAAGACGCCGAGCGCGGCGACCGACCAGGCCACGGGTGCCGCGCCCTCCCGTCGACGACCGGCGACCAGCCGCAACGCGCCGTACAGGGCGAGCAGGTCGACCACGGCGTTGACCGCCAGGAGCGTTTCGACGTCGAACGGAAGCAGTGCGTCGAGGAGGGTGAAGACGGCGGTCTCGGGCAGGAACAGCACACTCGACATCGCCCAGTCCTGCGGACCCCCCGCGAGCAGCGAGCGGGAGAGCAGCGCGACGATGAGCGAGTCACCGTCGCGGAACAACAGCTCGGCCCGGGCGGATGACGCGACGGATCCGACCGTCAGGATGGCCACGGCCGCAGCGCACAGCCATCCGCCGATTTCCCGTCCCCACCTGTGCACGGGTTCACTCTGCCACGCTCGCTCCGCCGTTCCGGTGCGGCCTCGTCCGCACGTCGTCGCGCACGGTCTGGGGGACCGACTCGAGCCGTCCGGCCTAACGGTTCCCTAACGCCCGGTAGAATGGAGGAACACCCGCCCGCCTGAGCCGTGACCGGCCGACGAGCCCCGAGGAGCCGCGTATATGCTGATGCTCCTCGCAGTGTTCCTCCTCGGGTCTCTCCTGATGCCCGCTCTGGTGCGCTGGTGGGGAGCTCGGGCCTTCGCGGTCGCAGCGCTCATCCCGGCGGCGGCTTTCGTGCACGCGCTGGTGATGGCCCCCCGCGTGATCGACGGAGACGCGCCGTTCGCGTCGGTGTCGTGGATCCCGCAGCTCGGGTTGAACCTCTCGATGAGCATGGACGTGCTCGGGTGGATCCTCACCCTCATCGTCACCGGCGTCGGCGCGCTCGTGCTCCTCTACTGCCGCTGGTACTTCCACGACGACTCGGCCGGCATCGGGCAGTTCGCCGGTGTGCTGCTCGGGTTCGCCGGCGCCATGTACGGTCTCGTGCTCACCGACGACCTCGTCATGCTCGTCATGTTCTGGGAGGTGACGAGCATCCTCTCGTACCTCCTCATCGGTCACTACCGTCGCCGCGCGGCCAGCCGACGCGCCGCCCTGCAGGCGCTCCTCGTCACGACCCTCGGCGGTCTCGTGATGTTCGTCGGCGTCGTGCTCCTGGTGGTGGATGCCGGCACGTCGAGCATCCGGGAGATCCTCGCGTCTCCTCCGACCGGCCCGCTCGTCGAAGCGGCGATCGTCATGCTGCTCGTCGGCGCGATCAGCAAGTCGGCCCTCTTCCCCTTCCACTTCTGGCTCCCCGGTGCGATGGCCGCGCCCACCCCGGTCAGCGCCTACCTCCACGCCGCCGCGATGGTGAAGGCCGGCATCTACCTGATCGCCCGGTTCGCGCCCGTCTTCGCCCTGAGCGCCAGCTGGCGGCCGATCGTCATCAGCCTCGGCATCCTGACCATGCTCATCGGCGGATTCCAGGCCCTGCGCGAGACCGACCTCAAGCGGGTGCTCGCCTTCGGAACGGTGAGTCAGCTCGGCTTCTTCGCCACGGTCGTGGGCTACGGCACGCAGGCGGCGGCGCTCGCCGGACTCGCCCTCGTGCTCGGGCACGCGCTGTTCAAGTCCGCGCTGTTCCTCATCGTCGGCGTCATCGACCGTCAGCTCTCCACGCGAGACATCCGCGAACTGTCGGGAGTCGCGCGGCAGGCGCCCGTGATGACGACCGCCGCCGTGATCTCCATCGCCTCGATGGTGGGGATCGCCCCGACCCTCGGCTTCGTCGCCAAGGAATCGACTCTGACCGCGCTGCTCGACGATGCGATCGGCGGGTCGCCCTGGGGGCTCGTGGCCCTCATCGGCGTGTGCCTCGGATCCATGCTCACCGCGGCATACGGTGCGCGCTTCCTCTGGGGGGCGTTCTGGACCAAGCGCGACGAGCACGGCGATCGGATGCCCGACACCCCCTGGCCCGACCCTCCCGTCGGCTTCCTGTCGGCTCCCATCATCCTCGCCGGCATCACCCTCGCCGCCGGCATCGGCGCCCCCGCGATCGACATCGCCCTGCAGGGCTACGCGCAGACGGCCACCCCCGGGCTCGACGCCGAAGGAGTGGCGGCGGAAGGACCGGGTCACCTGGCGCTGTGGCACGGACTGGAGCCCGCGCTGGGCATCTCCGTCGCCACGATCCTGCTCGGCGTCGGCCTCTTCCTGCTCACCCGGCGCACCGGATGGGACCGACGGGCGCGGCTGCTGCCGTTCACCGCGGCCGACGCCTACTACGTCGTGATGCGCGGCATCGACCGGCTGTCGGTGCTGAGCACCACGCTCACCCAGCGCGGCTCGCTGCCGGTCTACGTGGGCACGATCTTCGTCGTGTTCGTCGCCGCCGAGGTCACCGCGCTCATCGCCACCGACCTCGACCGGTTCCAGCTGTCGGCCTGGCATACCCCGGTGCAGATCGTCGTCGCGCCGATCATGGCCGCGGCGGGCGTCTTCGCCGTGCGGGCCCAGAAGCGCTATACGGGCGTCGTGCTCGTCTCGGTCACCGGGCTGGGCATGGTCGTGCTGTTCGCCACGAGCGGCGCCCCCGACCTGGCCCTCACGCAGATCCTCGTCGAGACGGTCACGCTGGTGACGTTCGCGCTGGTGCTGCGCCGCCTGCCGTCGAAGATGGGCGAGCACAACGCCTCCGTCGGCCGCATCCCCCGCGCCCTCCTCGCGATCGGCGCCGGGCTCACCATGGCGCTCGTCGCCGTCGTCGCGACGCAGTCCCGCATCCACGAACCGATCTCGACCTCGTTCGCGAAGCTCGCCTACGAGATCGGACACGGCAAGAACGTCGTCAACGTCGCCCTGGTCGACCTGCGCGGCTGGGACACCATGGGCGAGCTGTCGGTGCTCGTGCTCGCCGCCACCGGCGTCGCCTCCCTCGTGTTCGTCACCCATCGCGCCGATCTCCTCGCCGCCACGCGCACCCTGCCGCGGGCGAAGCGCCGCGCGGCGCGGCGCCGTCCGCTCGTCGAGACGACCGACGGCATCCGCTTCCAGACCTCCGAGAACGAGAGCAGCCCGCGGGCCTGGCTCGTCGGCGGCACGAAGATGAAGCCCGAGAACCGCTCGATCCTGCTCGAGGTCATCGTGCGGGTGCTGTTCCACACGATCATCGTCGTGTCGATCTTCCTGCTGTTCTCGGGGCACAACCTCCCCGGCGGCGGCTTCGCCGGGGGACTGGTCGCCGGAATGGCCCTGGTCATGCGCTACATCGCCGGAGGCCGGTGGGAGCTCGGAGCGGCCGCGCCGACCGATGCGGGCCGACTGCTCGGCGCCGGACTCATCATCGCCGTCGGCACCGCCCTCGTGCCGCTGTTCTTCGGGCAGGCCCCGCTCACCAGCACGTTCTGGGAGTGGGAGATCCCCGGATTCGGGCACATGGAGTTCGTCACCTCCACCCTCTTCGACATCGGCGTCTACCTCGTGGTGATCGGGCTGGTGCTCGACGTGCTCCGCAGCCTGGGCGCCGAGGTCGACCGGCAGACGCAGGCCCTGCGCGAGTCGCCGGCCGCCCGGGAGAGGGAGGCGCGCCGCTGATGGACACCTCGCTCACCCTCATCGTCATCATGGCCGTGCTGTTCGCGTGCGGCGTCTACGCCATGCTCGAGCGCAGCCTCACGCGGGTGCTCATCGGCTTCCTGCTGCTCGGCAACGCGGTCAACCTCCTGCTGCTCATCGTGATGGGCGTGCCGGGGCGAGCCCCGTTCTACGGTGTGGGCGCCGACATCAGCGATCCGCTTCCCCAGGCGCTCACCCTCACGGCCATCGTCATCACGTTCGCCGTCTCGGCGTTCCTGCTCGCGCTGATCTACCGCTCGTGGCAGCTCGGTCAGGCCGACACCGTCGAAGACGACGAGGCCGACATCGCGCTCCGCGAGCGCACCGACGCCGACGAAGACCTCATGGACGACGAGTCGGAGGCCGACGAGGCGGAGGCCACCACCGACTTCGTCGGGGTGCAGACGTCGCCCATCACCGTGCTGCACATGCGCGACCACCCCGCGATCGTCGACGACGCGCCGGTCGACCGCGTCGTGCGCGAGCATCCGGTCTCGTCCGCGGCGGGCGCCGCGGGTGGGACGGATGTCGCCGGCCCGGGCGCCGGGGATGCTGCGGATGCCGCTCCGGATGCCTCCACCGAGGCCGCGGAGGAGCTGGAGGAGACGGTCGACGCCGGCGCGCCCGTGCTGACGGCCGAATCGGCTCCCCCCGACGACGAGTCCTCGGGGTCGGAGTCCGACGACGACGGGTCCGCGGAGGACGAGGCGCACGGTGCCCGCGATCACGGTGATCCCGCCGTACTCCGCACCGATGCCGACACCCCCGCGCACGACGTCGACGACACCGACGCCGCCGAGGCGCACACCGACATCGCCGGCGACACCGGGGCCCCGGAGGGGGCGGAACCGGCATCCGGCTCCCGCCCACCCACCGACCGCCCTGACGACCGAGACGAGGAGGAGCGCCGATGACGACTCTCGTCCCCCTCCTGGTCGGACTCCCGCTGCTGGGCGCCGCGATCACGCTCGTCTTCGGGCGCAACGCCCGGCTGCAGGCCCTCGTCACCGTCATCACCCTCGCCGCGGTGTCGGTGATCGCCGCCGTGCTGCTCGTCGTCGTCGACGCCGGAGACGCGCCGATGGCCGTGTCGGTGGGCGGCTGGCCCGTGCCGTTCGGCATCGTGCTCTACGTCGACCGCCTCGCCGCCCTGCTCGTGCTCGTCTCGAGCATCGTGCTGCTCGCGGTGCTCCTCTTCTCGATCGGCCAGGGCGCCGCGGACGGCACCGACGAGACGCCCATCTCGATCTTCAACCCGTCGTACCTGATCCTCGCGGCCGGCATCTTCAACGCGTTCATCGCGGGCGACCTGTTCAACCTCTACGTCGGGTTCGAGATCCTCCTCGTCGCGTCGTACGTGCTCATCACGCTGGGCAGCACCGAGTCGCGCATCCGCACCGGAGCGGTCTACATCGTCGTCTCGCTCGTGTCGTCGATCCTGTTCCTCGCCTCGATCGCGATGATCTACGGCGCGGTCGGCACCGTGAACATGGCGCAGATCGCCGAGCGCATGGCCGAGCTCCCCCAGGAGACGCAGCTGGTGCTGCACCTCATGCTCGTCGTCGCCTTCGGCATCAAGGCCGCGATCTTCCCGGTGTCGTTCTGGCTCCCCGACTCGTACCCCACGGCGCCCGCGCCCGTCACCGCCGTCTTCGCCGGACTGCTGACGAAGGTCGGCGTCTACGCGCTCATCCGCACCGAGACGCAGCTGTTCGCATCGAACAGCATCGACACGGTGCTGCTGATCGTCGCCCTCGCCACGATGATCGTCGGCGTCCTCGGAGCCGTCGCCCAAGCCGAGCTCAAACGCATCCTGTCGTTCACGCTGGTCAGCCACGTCGGGTACATGATCTTCGGTCTCGCGATCGCGACCCCGGCGGCGATCGGCGCGACCGTGTACTACATCGTCCACCACATCGTCGTGCAGACCACGCTGTTCCTCGCGGTCGGCCTCATCGAACGCCGCGCCGGAAGCACCTCCATCCTGCGCGTGAAGGGGCTGCTCAAGATCGCGCCGGTGATCGCGGTGCTCTACTTCATCCCCGCCATCAACCTGGGCGGGCTGCCGCCCTTCTCCGGCTTCATCGGCAAGTTCGCCCTGTTCGAAGCAGCCGCCTCGGTGGGCACCCCCCTCATGCTCGTGCTCATCGGCGGCGGCATCCTCACCTCGCTCCTCACCCTGTACGCCCTCATGCGCGCCTGGAACCTCGCCTTCTGGCGCGAGGAGGAAGACTCCTCCGAGACCGAGGGCCGCATCTCGTACCTCGGCAACGCGCCGGCCGCCGACGAGCAGCAGGAGCGCCGCCGCATCCCGCGCATCATGACGTATGCCACCACCGGCATGGTCGGCGTCACGCTCGTGCTGACCGTCTTCGCCGGACCCCTCTACGCCCTCTGCGACCGCATCGGTGCGACACTGCTCGAACCGGTCAACCTCGTGCAGCTGGAAGAGGAGGTGGGCGGATGAGTCCCGAGACCGCGCGCCACTTCTGGCGCGACCTGCGCGTGCAGCTGCCGTTCCTGGCGTGGCTCGTCGTGCTCTGGATGCTGCTGTGGAGCCAGTTCACCCTGCTCGCGTTCGTCTCGGGACTCGTCGTCGCCGTCTTCGTCACCCGCGTGTTCCGGCTGCCGACCGTCGAGCTCTCCGGCCGCGTGAACGTGCTCTACGCGGCGCTGTTCGTCGTGCAGTTCCTCTGGGCGCTGCTGCGCGGTGCGCTGGCCGTCACCGTGCAGGTCTTCGACTTCCGCCACCAGCCGGGCACCGCCATCATCGCGGTCCCGCTGAAGTACGCCGACGACCTCATCATGACCCACGTCGCCGTCGTCTCGTCGCTCGTACCGGGGTCGCTCGTCGTCGAAGCCGACCGCGACCGCCGCGTGCTCTACATGCACGTCATCGGCGTGAAGGACAAGAGCGACGTCGAGAAGCAGCGCCAGGTGGTGCTGCGGTGGGAGAAGCGGGTGGTGCGCGCGCTCGGCGACCCCTCGCAGTACCGTGCGCTGAAGGCGGACGAACGCGCGGCCGCCGGGCTCCCGCCGCGCGCGACCTCGACCCGGGGAGGTCCGCGATGAGCATCCTGCTGCTGACGATCATGATCGTGTTCGGCGTCGCCGCCATCCTCACCGTGATCCGCATCGTCCGCGGGCCGACGATCCTCGACCGCGCCGTCGCCTCCGACGTGCTCCTCACCGAGGTGATGTGCGTGCTCGGCGCCGAGATGGCCATCAACGGCCACACCCGCAGCATCCCCGTGCTGCTCATCATCGCCGCGATCGGCGTGTTCGGCTCGATCTCGGTGGCGCGCTTCGTCGCCAGAAGGGACAACACGACGCCATGAACGTCTTCGGTCTCGTCATCCCCGATCCCGTCGTCGACACGGCGGTGCTCGTGCTCATCCTGCTCGGGGCGCTCCTCTGCCTCTCCGCCGCCGTCGGACTGCTGCACTTCGACGACGTGCCGTC
>DAMDKH010000054.1:0-236 GCA_032099965.1 Microbacterium sp. | reverse complement strand
AAAGCCGCAGGTGCTCGGGCTCGTCCTCATCTGCCTCGCGATCGCCCTCGCGCAGCGCAGCGTGGGCGGCATCCTGCTCGGCCTCGCCCTCACCGCCCCGATCGTGCTGATGCAGTTCGCCACCGCACCGCTGTCGGCGCACATCGTCGGACGCCAGGCCTACCGCAACGGCTCCGCCGACCAACTCCACCTCGTCGTCGACGAACTGGCCGAGTCGAAGCAGACCCCTCCCGCCG
>DAMDKH010000053.1:0-10349 GCA_032099965.1 Microbacterium sp. | reverse complement strand
CCCCCGCCGCTACAGCGACGACGACATCGACCGCCTGCGCCGCGCGGCCGCGCTGCGCAGTGACGGGGTGAACGTCGCCGGGATCGCGCGCGTCCTCGACCTGCAGGACGAGAACGCCGGCCTGCAGAGCGACAACGCCGGCCTGCGCATCGAGAACGCCGACCTCCGCGAAGCGCTCGACGCCGGCTGAGCCCCGCCCGATCTCCGCCCTCGCACACGCCTCGGTCGGCTGATCCCTGCACACACCCGGCGCTACGCTTCCAGCATGGATGCCGAGATCTTCTACGTGCTCGTCGGCGCCGTCGTCGTGGCGGCCATCGCGCGGTGGCGGGGGTGGCCGGCACCGCTGCTCGTGACGGTCGTCGCGCTCGCGGCATCCTTCCTCCCGTTCGTGCCCGAGCTGCGCGCCGACGGCCACCTGCTGCTGAACCTCGTGCTGCCGCCGCTGCTGTACTCCGCCGCCCTCGACGTGTCGTTCGTGGGCTTCCGGCGCAGCCTCCCGCAGATCCGCCGTCTGGGCATCTGGCTCGTGCTGCTGACCGCGCTCGCCGTGGGACTCGTGGCGTGGTGGATCTTCCCCGCCCTCACCCTGCCCGGAGCGCTGCTGCTCGGCGCGATCGTCTCCCCTCCCGACGCGGTGTCCGCCGCCGCGATCGGCCGCAAACTCGGGCTGCCCCGCCGCATCATGACGGTGCTGTCGGGGGAGAGCCTCATCAACGACGCCACCTCGCTGACGCTGTACCGCGTCTTCGCGGCCATCCTCGCCGGCGCCACCGTCAACGTGCCAGGCGGCGTGTGGCAGTTCGTCGTGGCGGTGCTCGTCGGCGTCGGAGTCGGGCTGGTGTTCGGCGCCGCCTTGCACTTGCTCCGCATGCGCATCAGTGACGCCGTGGTGATCGGCACGTTCGGGCTGCTCGCACCGTTCGGCGCCTACGCGATCGCCGAGCACCTCAACGGATCGGGCGTGCTCGCGGTCGTCGCGATGGGTCTCTACGTCGGCTTCAACGCGCCGCGCACCGACTACACCACCCGCCAGCAGGAGAAGCCGATCTGGCTGTCGGCCGACTTCCTGCTCGAGAGCTTCGTCTTCGCCTACATCGGGCTGCAGCTGCCGCGCGTGATCGCCGACCTCAGCGCCGAGTCGATCGGCGAGATCCTCCTGCTCTCGGCCGCCGTGCTCTTCGTGGTACTCGTGGTGCGACCGCTCTACATCTATCCGGTCAGCGCCTGGGCGAACTTCCTCGACCGTCGCCGCCTGGCCCGCTGGGACCGCGGCGTCGCATCGGGCGAGTTCCAGAAACGGCAGCAGCAGTCGCGGCGGTGGAGCCGCTTCACACCCGACGAGCTGCGCATGCAGATCGTGCGCGACCGCATGTCGGGGCTGAAGCTCACCTGGCGTGACAACGCCGTGATCTCGTGGGCCGGGATGCGCGGGGTGGTGACCCTCGCGACGGCTCTCGCCGCGGCCGATCTCGCCACCCTCGACACCGAGGCTTCGCACGCCATCGTCGTGGTCGCCTTCATCGTGACGGTGGGCACGCTCCTGTTGCAGGGGCTCACGCTTCCCGCGCTCATCCGTGGTCTCGGCATCGCCAGCGACGTCGACCAGGAAGAGGACCGGCGGGCGCTCGCCGCGGTGAAGGCGCGCAGCCGCGAGGCCGGCAAGGCCTACCTCGCCGAGCAGCGCCGCGAGTGGGAGAAGAAGTACGGCGACGTCGACCTCGGCATCTTCGACGCCTTCGCGAAGCGCATGACGCGGGTCGAGAAAGACACCGACGAGGCGCAGGAGGTCGAGGATGCCGTCGCGAAGCCGTCGTACGACGACCTCGTCGCCCTGTCGAAGGGGTGGTTGCAGGTGCGTCGCGCGATCCTCCTCGAGGAGCGCGACCGGGGCAACCTCGACGAGGAGGTCATGCGGGAGCTCATCGCGGCCATGGACGCCGAGGAGCTCGCCATGGACACCCGCGGCGCGACCCGCCCCGGCGATCGCGCCTGACTTTCCCACCCCGCACACGACGACGCGCCCCACCCTGATGAGGGTGAGGCGCGTCGTCGTGGGGCCGCGTTCAGCGGGTGACTGCGGGCTCCGCGTCGGTCGAGGCATCCGCTGCGGGAGCGTCGTCTTCGTCGTCCTCGGCGAAGGGCAGGCCCTCGCGAGGGGCGTTGTAGAGCTCCTCGTTCAGGATGCCCTCGCGCTTGGCGACGATCGCCGGCACGAGCGCCTGGCCCGCGACGTTGACCGCGGTGCGGCCCATGTCGAGGATCGGGTCGATCGCGAGCAGCAGGCCGACGCCCTCGAGCGGCAGGCCCAGGGTCGACAGCGTCAGGGTGAGCATGACGACGGCTCCCGTGGTGCCGGCGGTCGCGGCCGAACCGACGACCGAGACGAGCACGATGAGCAGGTACTGCACGAGGTTCAGCTCGATGCCGAAGAACTGCGCGACGAAGATCGCGGCGATGGCCGGGTAGATCGCGGCGCAGCCGTCCATCTTCGTCGTCGCGCCGAACGGCACGGCGAACGAGGCGTACGAGCGGGGCACGCCGAGGTTGCGCTCGGTCACGCGCTCGGTGAGCGGCAGGGTGCCGATCGACGAGCGGCTGACGAACGCCAGCTGCACCGCCGGCCACACGCCGG
Organism: Microbacterium sp.; assembly: GCA_032099965.1. Classification (GTDB taxonomy): domain Bacteria; phylum Actinomycetota; class Actinomycetes; order Actinomycetales; family Microbacteriaceae; genus Microbacterium. The sequence goes on along the minus strand of DAMDKH010000053.1, from coordinate 7,714 downwards.
AGAAGAACTGCTTGATCGACAGGCCGTGCGTCTTCACGAGGATCGGGTAGACGACGAAGAGCACGAGCGCGAGGCCGACGTACACGGCGATCGCGAACCAGCCGAGCGAGGCGAGCTTCTCCCAGCCGTACTTGACGACGGCGGCGCCGATGAGGCCGAAGGTGCCGAGCGGGGCGATGCGGATGATCCACCACAGCACGCGCTGGATGACCTTGAGCAGCGACTCGGTGAACACCAGGAACGGCTCGGCCTTCTTGCCGGCCTTGAGGGCGGCGATGCCGACGGCGGCGGCGACCACGATCACCTGCAGGATGTTGAAGCTCACGCTCGACGAGACCGAGCCCGCCTCGGCGTCGAACGAGCTGCTCACGCCGATGCCGAGGAAGTTCTGCGGGATGAGGCCGAGGAGGAAGTTCCACCAGGTGCCGACCGTGTACGGGTCGCCGGTCTCGAGGCCCTCGCCGGCACGGCTTCCCGGCTGGATCGTGACGCCGAGCACGATGCCGATGGTCACGGCGATGAACGCGGTGATCGCGAACCACAGCAGGGTCTGGCCGGCCAGGCGGGCCGCGTTCTGCACGCGGCGCAGGTTCGAGATGCTCGCGACGATCGCGGTGAAGATCAGCGGCACGACGGCAGCGCGCAGCAGCGTGACGTACGAGCTGCCGATCGTGTCGAGCGTGGCCGAGAGGCCGCTGGGGGCGTCGGCCGTCGCGCCGAGCTGGCGGGCGAGAAGGCCGGCGGCGATGCCGAGGACGAGCGCGGCGAGGATCTGGAAGCCGAACGAGGTCAGCAGCTTCCGGACCGGTCCGCGGGTATCGGGCGCCTTCTGGGCGCGCGTGGTGCTACTCATGCGGGGAGACTCCAGGACGTTGTGTGGCGTGCCGATATGCGCGCCAGAACGTCTAACGCTAGGTGCGTCTGAGAATTCCCTGGGCGGAAATGACGAAGGATGACGGGTGCCGAGGCATCCGTCATCCTTCATGAGGCGCGACCGGGGTCAGCGCGGGAGGGTCACTCCTGCTCGAGGCCGAGGCACTCGTTCATGTTGTCCTGGAGGATCTTGGTGGTGAGATCCTTGTCCTCCTGGTTGGCCTGCTTGTCCTCGCCGTTGGCGAGGTACGTGAGGGTCTCGTTGCTGAGCTCGGAGTCGACGAGCGGGCCGGCGAAGCACTCCGCCGCCTTGTCGTCGAGGATGTCGCCCTGACCGGCCTCTTCGAAGTACTTGGTCAGGCCGTCGGCGACCTGCTGCTCGGAGGGGCGGCTCGAGCCGCAGGCGGCGAGGGAGAGGGCGAGGGCGGCGGCGGGCAGGGCCAGCAGCAGGCGGGAGCGGGTGCGCAGTTTCCGGTCGAAGTTCATCATGTCTGCCACGGTATCGGCTCTCAGGTCATTGATAGGAATATCCGCATGGGGATAGGTACCCATGCGGATTTCTGCTAGGCGTGCGTCAAGATGTGGTCATGTTCATGGTGACGACGAACGATGTCCCCGGCTACCGCATCACCCAGGTGCTCGGCGAGGTGATGGGACTCACGGTGCGTTCGACCGACTTCGGGCAGGGCTTCGCCGCCGGATTCCGGTCGCTCGGCGGCGGCGAGATCCCCGAGTACACGCAGGTCATGTACGAGGCGCGCCAGGTCGTGATGGGTCGAATGTGGGCCGAGGCGCAGCAGCGTGGCGCCAGCGCGGTCGTCGCCATGCGCTTCGACGCCGGGTCGATCCAGAACTTCACCGAGATCTGCGCCTACGGCACCGCCGTGGTCATCGAGCCCCTCGCCCCTCAGCCGCAGCAGCCCGCGCCGCCCCAGCCGCCCCGGTTCTAGCGGCGGTCGGCGAGCACCAGCAGGTCGCCGACCTCGCACGCGAGCGCGTCGCAGATCGCCCGCAGCGTGGAGTAGCGGATGGCGCGGGCGCGGTCGTTCTTGAGCACCGAGAGGTTCACGATGCTCACGCCCACGCGCGCGCTGAGCTCGGTGAGCGTCATCCCGCGCTCGGCCAGCAGCTCGTCGAGGCGGCAGTGGATGCCCGTGGCCTCGTCGTCGGTCTCGGCGGGGCTCACACCAGGCCCTCCGTCTCCTTCTCGAGCGACGCGTTGTCGCGCTGCAGCCGCTCACCCACGCTGAAGGCCGTGCCGATCACCGCGATGGCGAACGCGGCGAGCACCCAGATGAGGGGTTCGACCGTGAGCACGGCGGTGTCGAGGCGGTTGTCGGTCACCTGCGAGACGGTGGCGTTCGCGAGCATGTTGTCGAAGAAGCGAGCGGCGGCCGACCCGAGCAGCCCCGTGGCGCCGGCGAGGGTGGCGAGCACCGTGTTGCGGCGGCTGAAGACCTGACCGCGAAGGATGCTCCGGGCCAGCAGCAGCAGGCATCCGATGACCATCAGCACCGTGACCGCGAGCGCGATCTGTCCGAGGATGCCGGGCACGGTCGCGATCGGGGTGAGCTGCGGCGCGGTGAGCACGCCGCCGTCGAGGCGCACCGGCACCGAGTCGGACCCGTCGGTCAGAGCCACATCGACCGTGGTGTCGAGGAAGTCGACCGCGACGGGCACGTCGACGCCGCGCGCCAGCTCGATGATGCGGCCGGTGGTCTGTGCCACGATCCACACGGCGATCACGAGGCCCGCCATCGCGAAGGCGACGATCGACCAGCGGTCGCCGCGGGAGAGCTGTCCTGGGCGGGTGTCCATGTCGACTCCTTATCGTTCTTCGTTGTTATCGACTTCCGTTAAGGTAACGATGATCGATAACCCCGTCAAGCCCGGCCGCGGCGGCGGCGCGGGGGTCCGGCCTCGCGGAGAGGCGGCGGTATGCCCACGGCGAACACGGGCATACACGGCATCCGCGGTCGTTACTCTCGATGTACAAGCGCTTCGCACCCGTGTGGCACGCACCCGGGGACCGTGCGAACCAAGGAGTCAACATGTTCGAGAGATTCACGGACCGAGCCCGTCGAGTGGTCGTCCTCGCCCAAGAAGAGGCGAAGATGCTCAACCACAACTACATCGGCACCGAGCACATCCTGCTCGGCCTCATCCACGAAGGCGAGGGCGTCGCCGCCAAGGCGCTGGAGTCCCTGGGCATCTCCCTCGACGCCGTGCGCGAGCAGGTGCAGGACATCATCGGCCAGGGTCAGCAGCAGCCGACCGGCCACATCCCCTTCACCCCCCGCGCCAAGAAGGTGCTCGAGCTCAGCCTCCGCGAGGCCCTGCAGCTCGGCCACAACTACATCGGCACCGAGCACATCCTGCTCGGCCTCATCCGCGAGGGCGAGGGCGTCGCCGCTCAGGTGCTCGTCAAGCTCGGCGCCGACCTCAACAAGGTGCGCCAGCAGGTCATCCAGCTGCTCTCGGGTGCTCCCGGGCGCGAGCCGGCGGCCGTCGGCGCGCAGAGCAACGACACCCCCAGCGCGCAGGGCGGATCGCAGGTGCTCGACCAGTTCGGTCGCAACCTCACCCAGGCCGCGCGCGACAACAAGCTCGACCCGGTCATCGGGCGCGAGAAGGAGGCGGAGCGGGTCATGCAGATCCTCTCCCGCCGCTCCAAGAACAACCCCGTGCTGATCGGTGAGCCCGGCGTCGGCAAGACCGCCGTCGTCGAAGGCCTCGCCCAGGCGATCGTCAAGGGCGATGTGCCCGAGACGCTGAAGGACAAGCAGCTCTACTCGCTCGACCTCGGCTCTCTCATCGCCGGATCCCGCTACCGCGGAGACTTCGAGGAGCGCCTGAAGAAGGTCACCAAGGAGATCCGCACGCGCGGCGACATCATCGTCTTCATCGACGAGATCCACACCCTCGTGGGTGCGGGTGCCGCCGAGGGTGCGATCGACGCGGCGAGCATCCTCAAGCCGCTGCTCGCCCGCGGTGAGCTCCAGACCATCGGCGCCACCACGCTCGACGAGTACCGCAAGCACTTCGAGAAGGATGCCGCGCTCGAGCGCCGCTTCCAGCCGGTGCAGGTCAACGAGCCGAGCCTCCCGCACGCGATCAACATCCTCAAGGGTCTGCGCGACCGCTACGAGGCGCACCACAAGGTGCAGATCACGGACGGCGCGATCGTCGCCGCGGCGAACCTCGCCGACCGCTACGTCTCCGACCGCTTCCTGCCCGACAAGGCCATCGACCTGATCGACGAGGCCGGCGCCCGCCTGCGTCTGTCGATCCTGTCGAGCCCGCCGGAGCTGCGCGAGTTCGACGAGAAGATCGCCAAGGTGCGCGAGCAGAAGGAAGCCGCCAGCGAGGAGCAGGACTTCGAGAAGGCCGCGTCGCTGCGCGACGAGGAGAAGAGCCTCCTCGCCGAGCGCCTGCGCCTCGAGAAGCAGTGGCGTGCGGGTGACGTCGCCACGTCGGCCGTCGTCGACGAGGGTCTGATCGCCGAGGTGCTGGCCCAGGCCACGGGCATCCCGGTCTTCAAGCTCACCGAGGAGGAGTCCTCGCGACTCGTCTTCATGGAGAAGGCCCTGCACCAGCGCGTCATCGGTCAGGAAGAGGCCATCGCCGCCCTGTCGAAGACGATCCGTCGTCAGCGTGCCGGCCTCAAGGACCCGAAGCGCCCCTCCGGCTCGTTCATCTTCGCCGGCCCCACGGGTGTCGGAAAGACCGAACTCGCCAAGGCGCTCGCCGAGTTCCTGTTCGACGACGAGGCCGCGCTCATCTCGCTCGACATGAGCGAGTTCGGCGAGAAGCACACCGTCTCGCGTCTGTTCGGTGCCCCTCCCGGGTTCGTCGGATTCGAAGAGGGCGGTCAGCTCACCGAGAAGGTGCGGCGCAAGCCGTTCAGCGTGGTGCTCTTCGACGAGATCGAGAAGGCGCACCCCGACATCTTCAACTCGCTGCTGCAGATCCTCGAAGAGGGTCGCCTCACCGACGGCCAGGGTCGGATCGTGGACTTCAAGAACACGGTCATCATCATGACCACCAACCTCGGTGCGCGCGACATCGCCGGCGGTCCCGTCGGCTTCCAGATCGAGGGCAGCAACGCCACGAGCTACGAGCGGATGAAGGGCAAGGTGAACGAAGAGCTCAAGCGGCACTTCAAGCCCGAGTTCCTCAACCGTGTCGACGACATCATCGTGTTCCCGCAGCTCAACAGGGAGGAGCTGGTGCAGATCGTCGATCTGTTCACCAAGCGCCTCGCCGAGCGGCTGCTCGACCGCGACATGACGATCGAACTCTCGCAGGCCGCCAAGGAGCGCCTCATCGAGATCGGGTTCGACCCGGCCCTCGGTGCCCGGCCGCTGCGCCGCGCGATGCAGCACGAGGTCGAAGACCGCCTGTCGGAGAAGATCCTCCATGGCGAGCTCGACGCGGGCGATCACGTGAAGGTCGACGCGAAGGACGGCGAGTTCCTCTTCGAGCACGGCCCCCGCGAGGGTGGCCCCGTCTCGGTCGGCGTCAACACCGGCGGCGAGATCTCGGCCACGCCCGACCTCGCGATCACGGGCGAGTAACTCCACCACGAAGGGGGCGGATGCTGCGGCATCCGCCCCCTTCGTCGTGTGTGGGCGGGCTTTCCGGGCGACCCCTCGCGCTCGTCGCAGGGAACGCGGTGCGGGGTCAGGTTCCGCGGAGGCGGCGGTTCTAGGCTGGACGGGTGAGCGACTACATCGTGCGCCCTGCGCGCAGCGCCGACGTGACCGGCATCCGCACACTGCTGCAGCCGATGGTCGAGAAGCGCGTGCTGCTCGGCAAGGACCTCGCCGTGCTCTACGGCGCAGTGCAGGAGTTCGTGGTGGCGGAGGCCGACGGCCGGCTGATCGGATGCGGAGCGCTCCACGTGATCTGGGAGGACCTCGGCGAGGTGCGCACGCTGCTCGTCGACGAGGCCTGGTTGCACCGCGGGGTGGGTCGCGCGATCGTCGACCGCCTCGAGGAGAACGCCCTCGCGCTCGGACTGTCGCGGTTGTTCTGCCTGACGTTCGAGGTGGAGTTCTTCGGACGCCGCGGCTACACCCCCATCGGGGAGCAGGTCGTCGACCCCGACGTGTACTCGCAGCTGCTGCGCAGCGGTGACGCCGGTGTCGAGGAGTTCCTCGACCTCGCGCACGTCAAGCCCAACACGCTCGGCAACACGCGGATGCTCAAGCGGCTGAACTAGCCTTTACTCATGCCCCGTCAGTCCGCAGCCGTCTATCGCCGACGGCGCCTCGTCGTGCTGAGCGGCCTCCTGCTGGTGGTCGCCGCGATCGGCGTGGGCGTGTGGCTGCTCGTCGCCCCGCCCTGGGCCTCGCAGGCATCCGAGGCGGAGTCGAGCCCGTCGCCCTCGGCCTCGCAGAGTGCGTCGGCGTCGCCCACCGCGTCGTCGACCCCGTCGGCGGCACCGGGCGCCACGCCCACCGCCACCGAGACGCAGCCGCCGCCGGAGGAGCCCGGCGTGGTGGCCTGCCAGGCGAAGGACCTCGAGGTCACCGCCGTCACCGACGCCGACAGCTACGCCGAGGGGGAGCAGCCGAAGCTCTCGATCTCGCTGACCAACAAGAGCACCGCCGACTGCACGCTCGATGTCGGGTCGTCGCTGCAGTCGTTCACGATCTCGAGCGGCACCGACGTGTGGTGGCGGTCGACGGACTGCCAGGAGAACCCGAGCAGCATGATCGCGACGCTCGCCGCGGGCAGCACGGTCACCAGCAAGGAGCCGGTCGTCTGGGACCGCACGCGATCGAGCGTCGAGACGTGCGCCCAGGAGAACCGCCAGCGGGCTCCTGCCGGGGGCGCGTCGTACCACGTGGGCGTGTCGATCGGCGGGTTCCCGAGCGCGACGACGAAGCAGATCCTCCTCTACTGACCGCAGAATCCGGGGTGCAGTGCCGGTGGCTCGGCCCGTTTCGTCGGCGGAAGGGCTCCGTGGCGACGAAAAGCGCACAAGCTTCGGGATCGGCTGACACGCGCGGTTCTTTGGGATACCATTGAACCGATTCTCCGATCATGCGGCGACCATGCCATCCCCAGTGGCGTCGAGTTACAGCGTCCCCAGCGCTTCGACATCTGCCGCACGAGGATCCGAGGGCCCTCTTGAGTGACCAGTCCCCAATGGATGACTCGAGAGGGCCCCTATCGTCTCCGCGGTGTCTCTCCGGCCTAGGCTGGAGACATGGCTGCGAAGAAGGCGAAGAAGAAGCCCGCCCCCGAGGACTTCCGCTCCGAGGCGCTGGCGCTGGCCCTCGAGAAGCAGGACGTCGCGGCGGTCGCCCTGGCGTTGCGCAACGGCACCACTGTCGTGCCGCTGGTGAAGCCCGGCGCCCGCGACAACCCGCTCGACACCGGCGAGGTGTGGACCTACCGCGACCCGAACACCGGCGACCTCGCGCTCCTGCTGTTCAGCGACGCCAAGAACAAGCCCGCCAACCTCCCGCCCGGTGTCGGCATCTACGGCCCGGAGTGGCTGCGCTCCTTTCTCGGCGCGCACCCCATCACGACGGTGTTCCTCGACATCGCCGGCCCGCATCCCATGCAGGCCCCGCCGGAGGAGATCCTCAAGGCGCTCGAGGCCTGACCCGTCGCGCGCGCACCGTCGCGGGAACTCAGAACGGCGGGATGCCGTGGGCCTCGCGTTCGCGGCCACCGCTGCGCGCCTTGACGTCGCCGAGCGCGGCACGCAGGGTCTTGGACCGGTCGTCGATGACGTGCTCGTAACCGAGGCGCGCGGCCTCGGAGCGGCGCTGGGCGGCCTGGGTCACCGGGCGCACCTCGCCGGCGAGGCTGAGCTCGCCGACCG
>DAMDKH010000052.1:0-10431 GCA_032099965.1 Microbacterium sp. | reverse complement strand
CGGGGGCCACGGGCACGGACGGCAGGGCGCCGGTGGACGCGGCGGCCGGAGCGGCGAGGAGGGCGGAGGCGCTCAGGGCGCAGATCGCCGTGATCGCCGCTGCGGGATGCAGGCGGGGCATGGGGACTCCTGGATCGGCCCGACGGCGGGCACGGAGGGGGACGGATCCAGATCAGCGAGCACGGGTGGCCTCGGGGGGTCCCGCGGGTGCACGCCGGGTGAACGGGAGGTGGACGTTGCCCTCGCCCGGGCGACCGGGTCAGTCCCGGAAGACCGCGACCCCGAGATCGGGATGATCGACGAAGACGCCGTCGACCTGCTGGCGCGCGATGGCCGCCCACTCCTCCTCGAAGCGGCCGTATGCCGCCTTCCCTCCCTCGGCGCGGAACGCGGGGGCGAGGAAGGCGTTCTCGGGTCGGCACGTCCAGGTGAACACGAGCAGGCCGCGCGCGTGGGCGTCGGCGACGATCGTGTTGCGCTCGGCGAGCAGCATCCTCTTGCTCACGCTGATGCCGTCGACCGCACCGACGAGGCCGTCCAGTCCGCGCGGCTCGACGGTCTGCCGATAGGTGAGCGCCCGGGCGCCGTGCGCGACGACCTGGTCGTACGGCCGCCCCGACGCCTCGACGAGGTAGACGTACGTCGCCGGGACGCCGCGTTCCCTGAGCGTCTCGAGCACGGTCGACTCGAAGCACTCGATGATCAGCGGCGCCCCGCCGTCGGCCCATCCGCAGGCCCGCAGGTCGCGCTCGATGAGCGGCACGAGATCGATGCCGATGCTCTCGAAGTAGGTCGCGTGCTTGATCTCGAGCACCACACCGATCTCCCGGCCGTGCGCCGCCGACGCGGCTCGCACGAGGTCGAGCAGATCGGTGAGCCGGAGCATCCCCTCGGCGTCGTCGAAGGCGGCGCTCTGCGGGCGCAGCTCGGGCAGGCGCTCCCGCACCGTGAGCGTGGCGAGCTCGTCCCACGTGAAGTCCTCGGTGAACCAGCCGGTCAGCGCCTCGCCGTCGACGCGCTTGGTGGTACGACGCGCGGCGAACTCGGGGTGTCTGGCCACATCGGTGGTTCCGGAGATCTCGTTCTCATGGCGCACGACGAGCACGCCGTCCCTCGTCGCGACGACGTCGGGTTCGACGGCATCGACCCCCATCGCGAACGCAAGCTCGTACGAAGAACGACTGTGCTCCGGGCGGTACCCCGGGGCTCCCCGATGGCCGATGACGAGCGGCTTCTTGCTGGGCACGCTCACAGCGTAAGCCACCCCGACGCGCTCCCCTGCCGGGTATCGTGGAGGAAAGCGACCTACGACCCCCTTTTGGAGTGAGGCCCACCGATGAGCAACTTCGCCTTCAACAACCCGGCGTTCCAGCAGCAGGACCCGCGCAACGTCGCGACCTATCCCGGTGCGCCCGGGGCTGCGCAGGGAGCCCAGACCGCGTCGTTCCAGCACGCGGGAATGGATGCCGCCGCCAACGCGCACCTCGAGGGCATGTACGCATCCCCCTCCGCCGGAGCGCTCGAGACCGACCGGATGTCGGTCGAGGACACGGTCTGGAAGACCGCCGGCCTCTTCGGCATCCTCCTCGTCACCGCGGCCATCGGCTGGGTGTGGACCCTCGGCGGCGTCGACGTGCAGTCCTTCGCCAACGTCTCACTCGTGCCGTGGATGGTCGGTGCGCTCGGCGGCTTCGTGCTCGCCATGGTCATCACCTTCACGTCGCGCAAGAAGGTCCGCCCCGCGCTGATCTTCGCCTACGCGGCCTTCGAGGGCCTGTTCATCGGTGGCATCTCGGCGTTCTTCGAGGTCATGTGGCCCGGCATCGTGCTGCAGGCGACGCTCGCCACGGTCGCCGTGGTCGGCGTCACCCTGGCGCTCTTCGCCAGCGGAAAGGTCCGCGCCTCCAAGAAGATGACGAAGATCGTCATGATCGCGATGCTCGGCTACCTGGTCTTCTCGGTGCTGAACCTCATCCTCATGTGGACGGGCGTCCTCCCCGCCGAGCAGACGTTCGGCCTGTACAGCGCCACGATCGCCGGGATCCCCGTCGGACTGATCATCGGTGTCCTCGTGGTCTTCATGGCCGCGTACTCGCTGGTGCTCGACTTCGACCAGATCCAGCAGGGCGTGCGCAACGGCGCTCCCCGTCAGTACGGGTGGCTCGGCGCCTTCGGCATCATGGTCACGGTCGTGTGGCTCTACGTCGAGATCCTCCGCATCATCGCGATCGTGCGCGGCAACAACTGACCCGCACCCTCCGCATCCGCAGAAGGCCCGTCTCCTCGGAGGCGGGCCTTCTGCCATGTCCCGGGGCTGCGCGCAAGGGGTTACCTGAATTTTCGCTGAGAGGCCACAATCGGAGAATCAGACGAACGTCGTCTGAGTACTAGGAGGTCATCATGAGCTTTCTCGGCTTTCTTCTTCTCGGTCTGATCGCGGGAGCCCTCGCGAAGCTGATCCTGCCCGGCAAGCAGGGCGGCGGATGGTTCGTCACGCTGATCCTCGGCGTCGTGGGCGCACTCCTGGGCGGCTGGCTCGGCTCGCTGCTCCTCAACCGCCCGCTCACCGAGTTCTGGGACCTCGGCACCTGGCTGCTGGCCATCGGCGGCTCGATCATCGTGCTGCTGATCTACGGCCTCATCGTCGGTCGCAAGAGCACCGCGCGTCGCTGACCGACCGTTCGCGACGAGAAGAGGTCCGGCTGCCCCACGGGGAGCCGGACCTCTTCTCGTGAGCCGTGCACCCGCTCCTCCCCCATTCCTCGAGCGATTCCGGTCGGGTACGGAGGGTCAGCGCCGGCGGGGCGGCCGCGAGACGACGTCTGAGAGGACGGCGGTGAGAGCGGAGAGCGACTTCTCGGGGCTCCAGGCAGAAGCGACGGCAGGGGCCTCGGCGCTCAACCGGGCCTGGAGCGCGGGGTCGGCGAGAACGCTCCGCAGCGCGGCCGCCAGCGCGTCGACGTCCCCGCTCGGCGCGAGCAGTCCTCCGCCCGCGCCCAGCACATCGCGGATGCCGTAACGCACGTCGTACGAGACCACGGGCGCGCCGTGCAGGAGGGCCTCGACGATCGACAGCGGCTGCCCTTCGAAGGCCGTCGCGGTGAGCACGACGGATGCACGATCGAGGACGCGCCCCGGATCGTCGGTGTAGCCGGCGAGCAGCACCCGGTCGCCGACGCCGAGGTCGGCGATGAGCGCCGCCAGACGCTCCTGTTCGGGTCCGCCGCCCCAGATCTCGAGACGGGTGCCCGGCACGTCCGCCGTGAGGAACGCCCGGATCGCCTGATCCACGCGCTTCCCCGGGGCGAGGCGCCCGAGGACGACCACCAGACCCGGCTCCCTCCGGTCGTCGCGCCGGGCGACGGGGGCGATCGGGTTGGGCACGGTCTCGTTCCGGGCGGCGTCGCCGAAGCGCGCCACGACGTCGTCGCGCTGCGTGGCCGTCGGCCAGATGACCGCGTCGAAGCGGTCGGAGATCGCGAACCAGCGGGTCCACAGCGCGTTGGTCGGGGCATCCGCCGTGTAGGGGGCATCGAGGTGGATGGTGTGGATCGTGTGCACGAGGCGCACGCGCGGGTCGCTCCACCCGACGATGAGCTCGCCGAGCTGGCGCGACTCGCAGATCACGACGATCGGATGATCACCGAGGGCGTCCGTCACGTGCGACAGCCAGGCGCGGTAGAGGCCGCCGACCCCCGCCAGCCCGCCGAGCACCGCTCCCTGCCCGTCGAAGACCTGCACCGGCTCCTCGCTCAGATGCCAGTCGGGATTGCCGGGGATGACGGGCAGCGCGAGGAACGGCCGCCCCTCGGCATCCGCGATCGTGCGGTAGTCGACCTCGTCCCGCGCGACCAGCGCCGGATCGGCGGCCGCCCGCACCCACGCCGCGGCGCCCCCTCCGTTCGGCTCGGCAGCCTCGTCGAAGAGATTGCGGAGACGGGAGGGATCGACCAGCGCTCCGCGTGCGGCGAAGGTCTCGCGGTGCGCCGCATGGTCGGCAGCGCTCCCCGGGTCGAACGTGAGGAGCTGCGGTCCCCGACCGCCGGCCACCCCCGCCCCGGCGAGTTGCCGGGCGCGCGCGAGGGTCGCGATCGTGTAACCGCCGTCGAGGTCGGGGATCAACCGGCTCGACAGCACCAGGTACTCGGCATCCGGCAGCACCGGGCCGAGGTCAGACGGGGCCGGAACCCCGCCCGTCACTCCCACTCGATCGTCCCCGGGGGCTTCGAGGTCACGTCGAGCACGACGCGGTTCACGTCGCGGACGCCGTTCGTGATCCGGTTCGAGATCTTCGACAGCACGTCGTAGGGCAGACGCGTCCAGTCGGCCGTCATGGCGTCTTCGCTGGAGACGGGGCGCAGCACGATGGGGTGACCGTAGGTGCGTCCGTCGCCCTGCACGCCCACCGAGCGCACGTCGGCGAGCAGCACCACCGGGCACTGCCAGATCTCCTGGTCGAGGCCGGCCTTGGTGAGCTCGTCACGGGCGATCGCGTCGGCCTCGCGCAGGATCTCCAGGCGCTCGGCCGTCACCTCGCCGATGATGCGGATGCCGAGGCCGGGTCCGGGGAACGGCTGGCGTCCGACGATGGCCTCGGGGATGCCGAGCTCGCGACCGATCGCGCGGACCTCGTCTTTGAACAGGGCACGCAGCGGCTCGATGAGCTCGAAGTCGAGGTCGTCCGGCAGGCCGCCCACGTTGTGGTGCGACTTGATGTTGGCGGTTCCCGCTCCCCCGCCGGATTCGACGACGTCGGGGTACAACGTCCCCTGCACCAGGAACTTCACCGGCGCGCCGCCGTCGGCCTTCGCCTCCTCGACGAGGTCGAGCTGCACCTTCTCGAACGCGCGGATGAACTCGCGGCCGATGATCTTGCGCTTCTCCTCGGGGTCGGTGACGCCCTTCAGATGTCCGAGGAACGTCTCGGCGGCGTCGACCGTGATCAGGCGCACGCCCGTCGATTCGACGTAGTCCTTCTCGACCTGCTCGCGCTCGCCCTTGCGGAGCAGCCCGTGGTCGACGAAGACCGCGGTGAGCTGGTCGCCGATCGCCCGGTGCACGAGCGCCGTGGACACGGCGGAGTCGACCCCTCCCGACAGGGCGGAGATCACGCGCGCGTCGCCGACCTGTTCGCGGATGCGCTCGATCTGCTCGGCGATGACGTTGTCGCTGTTCCAGTCGGAGGCGAGCCCCGCGCCCTTGTGGAGGAAGTTCTCCAGCACGCGCTGACCGTGGTCGGAGTGCTTGACCTCGGGGTGCCACTGCACACCGTAGAAGCCGCGCTCCTCGTGCGCGAACGCGGCGACCTGGGTGGCCTCGGTCGTGGCGAGCACGTCGAACCCCTCCGGGGCGCGCGACACCTGGTCGCCGTGGCTCATCCACACGTTCTGCTCGGCCGGCTGCCCGGCGAGCAGCGTGCCGCCGTCGCCGGAGATGACGGCATCCGTCGCCCCGTACTCCCGCAGACCGGTGTGGGCGACCTCGCCGCCCAGGGTCTGCGCCATGTACTGGAAGCCGTAGCAGATACCCAACGTCGGCACACCGAGGTCGAAGACCGCGGGGTCGAGACGCGGAGCGCCCTCCTCGTACACCGACGACGGGCCGCCGGAGAGGATGATGGCCACCGGGTTGCGGGCGGCGATCTCCTCGGCGGTCGCGGTGTGGGGCACGATCTCGCTGTACACGCCGGCCTCGCGCACGCGACGGGCGATCAGCTGCGCGTACTGCGCGCCGAAGTCGACGACGAGCGCGGGGCGCTGCTGGGTCTCGGACTGTTCGGTCAACGGACACCTTCCGTGGCGGTGGCGGGGGCCTCGGCGGCCTCCCGGGTGGCGAGATAGGTCTTCACTTCACGGGCCACGATCGACTCCATGAAGAACGACAGCAGCGGGATGACGCCGCCGAGCGCGAGCAGGATGAAGCGCGGGAACGGCCAGCGCATGAGGCTCCACATGCGGAAGCAGGCGAAGAGGTAGACCACGTAGAACCAGCCGTGGGCGACGAGGATGAACAGCGACAGGTTGAACCCGTCGCCGAGCGAGGTCATCTCGCACGAGTTCGACCAGGGGGCGAACAGCGACCACCACTGGCAGTCGGGGCCGGCGAGGACGCCGGCGAACCAGAGCGGCCCTCCGGAGCCTCCGAGGAACAGCTCGAGGTGGATCGGCGTGTACTTCAGCACCATCTCGGTCAGCAGCAGGAGCAGCATGACTCCCGTGATGATCGACGCGATCTGGTAGAACTTCAGCGCACCGCGGATCGCCGGAAAGCTGGCGACTTTCGGTTCGGGCATGCGACCAGTCTAGTCGGCCCGTCGAGCGCTCCGATCCGGGCCCGATCGGGGGCCGCGGCACGACGGAGGCCGCCGGGATGTTCCCCGACGGCCTCCGCCTCACCTCATCGTCGTGAGGTCACCACCATCCGGAGATGAGGTCGAGGATCCAGTCGATGATCCCGCCGATGACCGCGCCGATGCCGCCCGCGCGGTTGACGGTGACGGTCGCCGTCGCCTCATCGCCGTCGGCCTGGGAGACCGCGACCGTGTACTTGCCGGGCTGGGTGCTCTTCGGCACCGTCACCGTGGCGTCGAACGTGCCGTCCGCGTCGACCTCGATGGTGCCGACCGCGATCGGCGCGCCCTTCTTCGGCCGCAGTTGCACCGACACGGTCTCGCCCGGCGTGTATCCGTCACCGGTGATCGCGAGCTTCTTGCCCGCGGCGACCTTCGAGGAGCCGAGGTCGATCGTGCCGGCGAACTCCGCCTCACCGGTGATGGTGAACGGCACCTGCACCGTCGTCCCCGTCGAGGGCACCGACACGACCAGGGCCTGGTCTCCGGTCACCCCTTCGGGCACCGTGAAGGTGAGCGTCGCCCGCCCGCCCTCGTCGGTGGTGTCGACGATCGACGGATCGACGGCGCCGGAGGCCAGCTGCGTCTCGCCGAGCGACAGCGTCACCTCGCCCGGGGCGGGCTCGCCCGCACTGAAGGCGAGCGACGAGAGGGTCACGGTCACCTGGTCGCCGGCGCTGTACCCGTCGGCGTCCGCCGGGCTCACCGCCACCCCGACCGCACGCTGCGCGTCGTCGGGCGCTGCCGTGCCGTTCGCGTCGAACCAGTCGACCATCGACTGCAGGTCGATCTTGCCCGTGTCCCGCTTGTCCTCGATCCCCTTGAAGGTGGCGAAGTTGTCTCCGCCTCCCGCGAGGAAGGAGTTCGCGGCGACCGTGTAGGCGGCTGCCGGATCGAGGGGCGCGCCGTCGAACGTGATCGACGTGATGCGGGATCCCTGCGCGGCCGTCGGGTCGTAGCTGTACACCAGCCCGTCCGAGACGCCGAGCTTCAGGAACGGACGAGCCGAGCCCGCCGGCTGCCACTGCTCCTCGAGCACGCTCTTGATCTGCGCACCCGTCATCGTGAGGGTGACGAGCGTGTTGGCGAAGGGCTGCACCGTGGCGGCCTCGCGATACGTGACGTTGCCGGCCGGGTCGGTGGCCGACGACGAGGCGTACGTGAGGTTCGCGCGGATGCCGCCCGGGTTCATGAACGCGATGTCGGCGCCCGTCGACCACTTCTGCACATCGGCGACGAAGTTGCCGATGGTCGACTCGCCGCCGCGGTTCTCCGCGCCGTTCGTCTGGCGGGCCCGGTTGAAGTCCGCCGTGATGTCGCCCACCTTGATGGCTCCGAGCACGTCGGCCTCGGCCTTGGCCTGGGCGACGATCGCGGCGACCTCCGGGTCGGCCGGGTAGAGGGGCTTGCCGGCGGCGGTGAGGGGCTTGATCTCGTTGGTGATCGAGAGCAGCTCCTTCGTCGTCGGGTCGACCTGGAGGTTCATCTTGCCGAGGTTCTCGCCGTACTGGCCCGCCGAGACGACCGGGCGGCCGTCGATCACGTGGTTGTACGCGAGGTGGGTGTGCGCAGACACGATCGCGTCGACGTCGTCATCCACCCCGTAGACGATCTCACCCAGCGGCGAGTCCTCGGTGATGCTCGAGAGGTCGGCGCTCTCGGCCCCTTCGTGGACGAGGAGGATGATCACGTCCGCCTCGCCGTTCGCCGCGTCACCGTCGCGCAGGTCGTCGGCCACGGCGTTCACCGAGTCGGCGATGCTGCGCACCTCGAGGTCGGCGATGCCCTCGGGCGACACCAGGGAGTCGAGGTCTTCGGTGACGGCCCCGATGAAGCCCACCTTCACCCCGTCGAGCTCCTTCACCCACGCGGGGGCGAGAGCGGGCTCGCCGGTCTCGGTGAGGAAGACGTTCGAGGAGATGTACTCGAAGTCCGCACGGTCCTGCACGCGGTCCCGGAGGTCTTCCCATCCCTGGTCGAACTCGTGGTTGCCCGCGGCGCTCACATCGAGCCCCGCCGCGTTGAGCGCGTCGATCGTGGGGTTGTCGTCGTTGATGAACGACGTGAAGGTGGAGGCCCCGATGAGATCGCCCGCTCCCGCGAAGATCGTGTTCGGGTTCTCCGCGCGGAACTGCTGCACGGCTCCCGCGAGCACCGCCGCGCCGGCGGCAGCGCCGTCGGCCTCGATGCGCCCGTGGAAGTCGTTGATCGTGACGACGTCGATGCTCACCGGCGGCACGTCGGCGGACACACCGACGATGATCGGGTCGTGATCGCTCGAGCGGTACGGGGTGCCCGCCTCGGTGGCGGGGAACGCGTAGCCTCGGTCACTCCATTCCGGGGAGTTGATGCCCCACACGCCCGCGCCCGTGATGGAGGCGGAGAGCGACGGCGACGCGATCACGTGGTCGAGCGATCCCAGCTCACCGTCGAACGAGTACGTGTACTGCCCGTCCGTGCGATCGGGGACGAGGTCGCTCCATCCCGCCGACGTGAAGACGTCGATCGGGTCTTCCTTGCCGTAGGCGTTGAAGTCGCCGATCAGCAGCAGATCCCCGCTGCCCGTCTGCTCCTCGAGGTCGGCCGCGAAGTCGAGCACGGCCTCGGCCTGCGCGACGCGATCGGCGTTGAAGAAGCCCTGGCCGTCGGCCGGCTCCGCGCCGGCGCCTTCGGGCGGCGACTTCGACTTGAAGTGGTTCGCCACCACGGTCACGATGCGGCCGTCGACGTCGAAGGCCTGCGCGATCGGCTCGCGGGCGTTGCCCCAGACGGTCTCGTCGGTGACCGTGGCGCTGTCACCGACCGGCGAGACGGCGTCCTTCTTGTAGA
This sequence comes from Microbacterium sp., assembly GCA_032099965.1. Lineage (GTDB taxonomy): Bacteria > Actinomycetota > Actinomycetes > Actinomycetales > Microbacteriaceae > Microbacterium. The sequence continues at coordinate 1,253 of DAMDKH010000052.1, read as the reverse complement.
TGATCGCGTTCGTGATGTAGTCGGTGGTGTCGGCGTCGTTCAGCGCGTCCGGCGTGGGCACGTAGGCCCAGACGTCGCTGCCTGCGGCTGCGTTCAGCCCGTCGACCAGGTCGGCCAGCGCGGTGTCGATCGGCTTGCCCAGCTTGACCGAGTTCTCGATCTCCATGAGCGAGACGATCTCCGCGTCGAGCCCGTTGATCGCCGCGACGATCTTGGACTTCTGGATCTCGAACTGCGCGGCGTTCGCTGCGCCGCGGGCGTCGGAGTCCTCGGTCTTGAGCGTCGTGAAGTAGTTGTAGACGTTGAACGACGCGACCTGCACGTCGCCGCCGACGGCGGGCGGGGCGGCAGGGCGCGGGTTGGCGGGCTCGAAGCCGACCTTGAGAGCGGCGGGCGATGCATCGTCGATCGGCACCGTCGGCTGCAGGCGCCAGTCGTCGAAGCCCCACTGCAGGATGTAGCCCTCATCGCTGAACTCGACCACGTCGCCGTTGCGCACGACGGCGTCGGTCGTGAAGTACGGCTGCTGACCGGGGTGGCTCTTGTTGTTCACCTGCAGCGACCAGCCGTCGTCGAGCAGGATGCGGTTCGCGCGGTTGGCCGCGGTGATCGCGGCCGCCTCGGCACCGGGCCGGGTCGTCTCCGTGCTCTTGACGGTGAGGTCGTCACCGGCGTTGAGCCACAGCGTGCCGTAGTTGTAGAGCTGGTGGCTGGAGGCCAGGCGGTACGTGCCGCTGGGCGCGACGAGCATGTTCTCGTACGCTTCGCGATCGGCGCCGAGCGTCGTGTCGGTCAGCGGGGTGGGCGTGGGCACGCCGACGGCCGATGCGACCACCGTGATGTCGCTGAGCGCGGTGGGGGCGATCTGCGTCTGACCGAAGTTCTCGCCGACCTTCCCGGTGACCGAGACGAGGTCGCCGCGTTCGAGCGTGGGAGCGAGGGCGTTCAGGTAGACGAAGACGCCGTCGGATGCGCCGGGCGTGGCGTCCTCGGCGCCGCCGGAGCCCTGGGTCTGGATGACGATGCCCTTGTACCCGCCCGTGCGGTAGTCGGCGGTCACGACGCCTTCCACGGTGACGGTCTGGCCCGAGACGGGCGACGTGGCTCCGGTGCCCTGCACCTGGGCGATGGTGTGCGTCGCGGCAGCACGGGCGGCCTCGGGCGCCGCCGTCTCCTGCTCGGCGGGGGACGACTCGTCGGCCGTTCCGGTGGCGGGGGCGACCGTGTCCTCGGCCGGAGCGGCCTCGGTGGGA
>DAMDKH010000051.1:0-10562 GCA_032099965.1 Microbacterium sp. | reverse complement strand
GCGCCGCAGCCGTCGTCGTCACCACACGCGGGCGAGCGGCGGAGGAGGGGTGGACCGTGCTCGCCGTGGTCGGCGCCAGCGGGCAGACCGCCGGGCCGGACAACTCGCTGCAGGCGCAGCCCGCCCGCGCCATCGAACAGGCCTGCCGCAAGCAGGGCATCGCCGCGTCGGAGCTGGATCTCGTGGAGATCAACGAGGCGTTCGGCGCCGTCGTCGCGCGCTCGCAGGAGGAGCTGGGGCTGTCGCCGGAGGTCGTCAACATCCACGGCGGCGGTATCGCGATCGGACATCCGATCGGCGCCTCCGGGGCGCGCCTCGTGGTGCATGCCGCTCACGAACTGGCGCGACGCGGAGGCGGGACCGCCGCGGTCGGGCTGTGCGGCGGCGGGGGACAGGGCGAGGCGCTCATCCTCACCCTGTGAACGGGATCAGGAGCGGCGGCGCTTCTGCTTCTGCGCCGCGGCCTTCGTCGCCTGCTTCTCGTCGCGGTGCGCGCGCTTGGCCTGGGCCGGGGCGAGCGGCGAGTCGAGGGCGACCTCGAGTCCCTTGTCGAAGCGGCGCGTGTCGCGCACGGCGCCGAGCGCCAGGGCGAAGGTGATCGCCCAGCTGATCCAGGCGAGCGCGGCCCGCCAGGTGACGGGCGTCTCCCGGGAGCCTCGCAGGAGCGAGAGGCCCGTGGTGATCGCCCCGAACAGGCCCGTGCTGAACAGATAGCGCATGCTCCCACCGTACCCGGGGGCGGTGGGCGGATGCGGGGGATTGACACCGGCACCCGCCGCCGTGCATGCGGTGCCCTCGCAGGTGCGTTCGCTACCATGGGGTGGCTGCGGTCCGTCCGCGGCTGAACCGTGTATCTACCGGCCGTCGGCATCCCGGCGGACAGCGGCGGCACCCGACCACCGCGTCCGCAGGACGCGCGCGAGAGCCATGACCCAGACGCACACCATCGCCGAGCCGACCCTCTTCCGCCTCGCCGGCCTTCCCTACTTCCTCATCGCGTTCATCGCGCGCCTGCCCTTCGCCATGATGGTGGTCGGCGTGCTGACCGTCGTCGTGTCCGCGCGCGGATCGCTCTCGCTGGGCGGCCTGACCTCCGCGGCGGTGGGTCTGGGCACGGCCTGCTTCGGCCCCCTGCTCGGGGCCGCGGCGGACCGGTTCGGGCAGCGGCCCGTGCTCGTGGTCCTCGCCGTCGCGAACGGCGCGATGATGGCACTGTTCACGATCGTCGTCTACGGCGACGCCGCCGATGCACTGGTGCTCCTGTCGGCGGTCGGCGTCGGAGCCACAGCCCCCCAGGTCGCCCCGCTGTCCCGCGCGCGCCTGGTCACCATCATCTCCGAGCGGATGCCGTCTGCGCGGCGCGCACGGACCCTGTCGGGAACCATGGCCTACGAGTCGGCCGCCGACGAGACGGTCTTCGTCTTCGGGCCGTTCCTGGTGGGCATCCTCGCCTCGGCGATCGCCCCGTGGGCGCCGCTGATCGGCGCCGCCGCCCTCACCGTCGTCTTCGTGGGCGCGTTCGCCCTGCACCCGAGCGGACGCCACGTCGCCGCCGTGCGCGGAGAAGACGGTCGGGCACCCTCGGCCGTGTCGGAGCTGTTCCGTCCGCGCCTGCTCATCGTCGTGGTGGGCATCCTCGGCGTCGGCATGTTCTTCGGCACGATGCTCACCTCGCTCACCTCGTTCATGGCGGACCGGGGCGCATCCGAGCAGGCGGGGCTGCTGTACGGGGTCATGGGTGTGGGCTCGGCTGTCCTCGCCCTGGGCGTCGCCTGGCTTCCGCCGCGCTTCTCGCTGCGCGCCCGCTGGCTCGTGTTCTCCGGCGTCCTCTTCGCGGGCACCCTCCTCCTGCCCGTCGTCGACTCTCCGACGACGATGATGATCGCTCTCGGCATCATGGGTGTCGGCATCGGCCCCACCCTCGTGACCCAGTACAGCTTCGGAGCAGACCGCAGTCCGCTGGGGCGCTCCGCCACCGTCATGACGATGCTGGGATCCGGCGTCGTCGTCGGCCAGTCGATCGGTGCGGCCGTCGCGGGGCAGATCGCCGAGAGCGCGGGCACCTCGCCCGCCCTGCTGCTTCCCGTGCTCGCCGCCGCCGTGGCGTTCGTCGCCGGCGTGGCGAACTGGTTCCTCAGCCGTCCGACGGCGCGCGCCGTCGTCACCGGGGACTGACCGGGCCGTCGGCGACGACGAACCTCGATAGCCTGGGAGCATCCCTGGTGTGAGGAGCCGTCATGGCCGTTGCAGAGTTCGTCGTCGTCGCAAACCGTCTTCCCGTCGACCGGGTGGTGAGCCCCGACGGGGAGGAGACGTGGCGCACGTCGCCGGGTGGGCTCGTCGCTGCGCTCGAGCCGATGATGCGCAGTGCCAACGGCGCCTGGGTCGGCTGGGCCGGGCAGCCGGACGTCGTGCTCGAGCCGTTCGAGGCCGACGGCATCGACCTGATCCCCATTACCCTCAGCGCGGAAGAGGTCGAGGACTACTACGAGGGTTTCGCGAACGACACGATCTGGCCGCTCTACCACGACGTCATCGCACCGCCTCAGTTCCACCGAGAGTGGTGGGAGGCGTACGTCAGGGTCAACCGCCGCTTCGCCGAAGCGGCCGCCGAGGCCGTGGCGCAGGACGGAACCGTCTGGGTGCACGACTATCAGCTGCAGCTCGTGCCGCAGATGGTGCGGGAGCTGCGCCCCGACGTCACGATCGGCTACTTCCACCACATCCCCTTCCCCGCGCACGGGCTCTACGCCCAGCTTCCGTGGCGCGACCAGGTGCTGCAGGGGCTCCTCGGCGCCGACGTCATCGGATTCCAGCGCGCACAGGACGCGACCTACTTCCTCACCGCGGTGCGCCGGCGCCTGCGGTACGAGGTCAAGGGACCGAACATCGCCGTCCCAGGCCCCGACGGCGCGCTGCGCATGGCGGTGGCCCGAGCGTTCCCCATCTCGATCGACACGGAGCCCTACCTCGCCCTCGCCGCCCGCCCGGACGTGCAGGCGCGCGCGGCGGAGATCCGGGCGAGCCTGGGCAATCCCCAGCGCATCCTCCTCGGCGTCGACCGCCTCGACTACACCAAGGGCATCCGCCACCGCATCAAGGCCTACGGCGAGCTCATCGACGACGGCCGCCTCGACGTCGAGGACGTCACCCTCATCCAGGTAGCCAGCCCCAGCCGTGAGCGCGTCGACGCCTACGTGCACCTCCGCGACGAGATCGAGCTGCTGGTCGCGCGCATCAACGGCGACCACGACACGGTCGGACACAGCGCGATCCGCTACCTGCACCAGGGCTTCCCCCGCGAGGAGATGGTGGCGCTGTACCTCGCGGCCGACGTCATGCTCGTCACCGCCCTCCGCGACGGCATGAACCTCGTGGCCAAGGAGTACGTCGCCACCCGCACCGACGACCACGGCGTGCTCGTGCTCAGCGAGTTCACCGGGGCCGCCGACGAGCTGCGTCAGGCCGTGCGCGTCAACCCGCACGACATCGACGGGCTCAAGGACGCCATCATGCAGGCCATCGAGATGCCCCCCGCCGAGCAGAGCAAGCGCATGCGGGCGCTGCGCCGCCGCGTGCTCGAGAACGACGTCAACGCCTGGTCGTCGTCGTTCCTCGCCGCGCTCGCCGAAGCCCGCCGCCGCTGAGCCCCGGCCGACCGCCCACGTTCCGACGACCCCCGCCCTCCCGACGACCGACCCCTGGAGACCCCGATGACGCGCCCCTGGACCCCCGGAACCACCGCCGACGAGATCACCGCGATCGCGCGCACCCCGCGCCTGGTGATCGCCCTCGACTTCGACGGCGTCGCCTCGCCGCTCGTCCCCGATCCGATGGCCGCCCGGGCCCTGCGCGAGACCGTGACGCAGATCGAGCGCCTGGCCGCGTTGCCCGACACCCTCGTGGCCTTCGTCTCCGGGCGCAGCATGCACGACCTGCGCATCATCACCGAGCACACCGACGACTCGCCCGTCGCCTTGGCCGGGTCGCACGGCGCGCAGTACTGGTTCCCCGGCGAGGGGGAGATCGCCCCCGCGGATGCCGCAGATGACGCGGAGGCGCGCGAGGAGCTCTGGGCGGCGGCCCGGCCGATCATCGACCGGTACGAGGGTGCCGAGTTCGAGCCCAAGGCCTTCGGCATGGGCGTGCACACGCGCCGCGCCGACCGCGAGACGGAGAAGGCCGTGTTCGCGGAGATCGACGCGCTGGTCGCCGAGCGGTTCCCGCACTGGCGCCGCCGCTCCGGGCATCGCGTGCTGGAGTTCTCCTCCCGCGACGAGGGCAAGGACGCCGCCATCGCGATGCTGCGCGAGCGGTTCGGTGCGACGGGCATCGTCTTCGCGGGCGACGACGTCACCGATGAAGACGCCCTGCGCGTGCTGCAGGACGGCGACCTCGGGGTGCGCGTGGGGCCGGGGGAGAGCGCGGCGACGTTGCGGGTCGACGGCCCCGCCGAGGTCGCGTCGCTCCTGGCGGCGATCGCGGACGAACGGGCCGCCCTTCCGGAATAGACTTCCTGCATGTCCACGCACGATCCTGCCGCCGGCGCGGCCATCGACATCAAGCCCCGCAGTCGTGTCGTCACGGACGGCATCGAGGCGACCACCTCTCGCGGCATGCTGCGCGCCGTCGGCATGGGCGACGCCGACTGGGAGAAGCCCCAGATCGGCATCGCCTCCAGCTGGAACGAGATCACCCCCTGCAACCTCAGTCTCGACCGCCTGGCGCAGGGCGCGAAGGAGGGGGTGCACTCCGGGGGAGGGTATCCGCTGCAGTTCGGCACGATCTCGGTGTCCGACGGCATCTCGATGGGCCACGAGGGGATGCACTTCTCGCTGGTGTCGCGCGAGGTGATCGCCGACTCCGTCGAGACGGTGATCATGGCGGAGCGCCTCGACGGCACGGTGCTGCTCGCGGGGTGCGACAAGTCCATCCCCGGCATGCTCATGGCCAGCGCGCGCCTCGGACTCTCGAGCGTGTTCCTCTACGCGGGATCCATCGCGCCCGGATGGGTGAAGCTCTCCGACGGCACGGAGAAGGACATCACGATCATCGACTCGTTCGAGGGCGTGGGCGCCTGCCGCGCCGGCCGCATGAGCGAAGAGGACCTCAAGCGCATCGAATGCGCCTTCGCTCCCGGCGAGGGGGCGTGCGGCGGGATGTACACCGCCAACACGATGGCCTCCGTCGCCGAGGCCCTGGGGCTCAGCCTCCCGGGCTCCGCGGCGCCGCCGTCCGCCGACCGCCGACGCGACTACTTCGCGCACCGCTCCGGAGAGGCCGTCGTCGAGCTCCTCCGCCAGGGCATCACCACGAAGGACATCCTCACGAAGGAGTCGTTCGAGAACGCGATCGCGCTCGCCATGGCGCTGGGCGGCTCGACGAACGTCGTGCTCCACCTCCTGGCCATCGCGCGGGAGGCGGAGATCGACCTCGACCTGCACGACTTCAACCGCATCGGAAGCCGCACCCCGCACGTCGCCGACATGAAGCCGTTCGGCAAGTACGTCATGAACGACGTCGACCGCCACGGCGGCATCCCCGTCATCATGAAGGCGATGCTCGACGAGGGACTCATCCACGGCGACGCGCTCACGGTCACCGGCAAGACGGTCGCCGAGAACCTTCGAGACCTCGACCCCGACCCCGTCGACGGCGACGTCATCCACACGTTCGCCGACCCCATCCACGCCTCGGGCGGCATCACGATCCTCCACGGGTCGTTCGCCCCGGAGGGAGCCGTCGTCAAGTCCGCCGGCTTCGACGCCGACGTCTTCGAAGGACCGGCACGGGTGTTCGAGCGGGAGCGCGCGGCGATGGACGCACTGGCCGCCGGCGAGATCGCCGCCGGTGACGTCGTCGTCATCCGGTACGAGGGCCCCAAGGGCGGTCCCGGGATGCGCGAGATGCTCGCCATCACCGCCGCCATCAAGGGCGCGGGGCTCGGCAAAGATGTACTACTCTTGACGGACGGACGATTCTCAGGCGGCACAACCGGCCTGTGCATCGGCCACATAGCACCCGAAGCGGTGGACGCAGGTCCCATCGCCTTCGTGCGCGATGGTGATCTGATACGGGTCGATATCGCAGCTCGCACTCTCGACCTACTCGTCGACGAGGCGGAGCTCGCCTCCCGCCGTTCCGGCTGGGAGCCGCTTCCCCCGCGCTATACCCGTGGCGTTCTTGCCAAGTACTCACGTCTCGTGCGGTCCGCCGCCGAAGGCGCGACGACCGGCTGATCCCGACTCGCTCGGCTCGGCCCGTGCCACCGGCATCCGACACCCCGCAGACCACCAGAAGGAAAGTCATGACTGCTGACTCCGTCTCGGCCGTGCCACGGCCGCCCGCCCGCCCGTCCAGCGCTCCGGAGATCACCGGGGCGGAGGCCGTCGTCCGGTCGCTCGAGCTCCTCGGCATCACCGACGTCTTCGGCCTCCCCGGCGGTGCCATCCTCCCGGTCTACGACCCGCTCATGGATGCGTCGCAGCTGCGCCACATCCTCGTCCGCCACGAGCAGGGCGCCGGCCACGCGGCCGAGGGCTACGCCTCCGCCTCGGGCAAGGTCGGCGTGTGCATCGCCACGTCGGGTCCCGGAGCGACGAACCTGGTCACCGCGATCGCCGACGCCTACATGGACTCCGTGCCGCTGCTGGCGATCACCGGCCAGGTGTTCTCCACGCTGATGGGCACCGACGCCTTCCAGGAGGCCGACATCGTCGGCATCACGATGCCGATCACCAAGCACTCGTTCCTCGTGAAGGATGCCGCGGACATCCCCGGGGCGATCGCCGCGGCGTACGAGATCGCGTCGACCGGCCGCCCCGGTCCCGTGCTCGTCGACATCACGAAGGACGCGCAGCAGGCCGTGGCGCCGTTCGTCTGGCCGCCCAAGGTCGACCTGCCCGGCTACCGCCCGGTGACCAAGGCGCACGGCAAGCAGATCCAGGCGGCCGCCGCGCTCCTCGCCGAAGCCAAGAAGCCCGTGCTGTACGTGGGCGGTGGCGTGATCCGCGGACGCGCGTCCGCCGAGCTGCTCGCGCTGGCCGAGACCACCGGCGCGCCGGTCGTGACCACCCTCATGGCCCGCGGGGCGTTCCCCGACTCGCACCCCCAGCACCTCGGCATGCCGGGCATGCACGGCACGGTGCCGGCTGTGCTGGCGCTGCAGGAGGCCGACCTCCTCATCTCGCTCGGCGCCCGGTTCGATGATCGCGTGACGGGCAAGGCGGCGCTTTTCGCCCCGCACGCCAAGGTCGTGCACGTCGACATCGATCCGGCCGAGATCTCCAAGATCCGCATGGCGGACGTGCCGATCGTCGGCGACGTGCGCGATGTGCTCGTCGACCTCGAGGCGGCGTTCCGCGCCGCCATCGGCGCCGAGAAGCCCGACACCGAGGAATGGTGGTCGTACCTCGACGGTCTGCGCGCCGAGTTCCCGCTGGGATACGCGCCCACCACCGACGGCCTGCTCGCGCCGCAGTACGTGATCCAGCGCATCGGCGAGCTCACCGGTCCGGAGGGCATCTTCGCCTCCGGCGTCGGTCAGCACCAGATGTGGGCGGCGCAGTTCATCAAGTACGAGCGTCCGAACGCCTGGCTGAACTCCGGGGGAGCGGGGACGATGGGGTACTCCGTCCCGGCCGCCATGGGGGCCAAGGTCGCCGAGCCCGAGCGCGCGGTGTGGGCCATCGACGGTGACGGATGCTTCCAGATGACCAACCAGGAGCTCGCCACCTGCGCGATCAACAACATCCCGATCAAGGTCGCCATCATCAACAACTCGTCGTTGGGGATGGTCCGGCAGTGGCAGACGCTGTTCTACGACGGACGTCACTCCAACACCGACCTCAACACCGGGCACGGCACGATCCGCATCCCCGACTTCGTGAAGCTCGCGGAGGCCTACGGCTGCCTCGCCATCCGCGTCGAGAAGGCGGAAGAGGTCGATGCGGCCATCCAGCTCGCGCTCGACACGAACGACCGCCCCGTGGTGATCGACTTCGTCGTCAGCGCCGATTCGATGGTGTGGCCGATGGTCCCGCAGGGCGTCAGCAACAGCTACGTCCAGTACGCCCGCGATCACGCGCCCGCTTTCGACCAGGAGGACTGACCATGTCGACCCACGTGCTGAGCCTGCTGGTGGAGAACACCCCCGGCCTCCTCACCCGCGTCGCCGGCCTGTTCGCGCGCCGCGGCTTCAACATCGACTCCCTCGCGGTGGGCGTGACCGAGGTGCCCGGCATCTCGCGCATCACCGTCGTCGTCGACGTCGAGGAGCTTCCTCTCGAACAGGTCACGAAGCAGCTGAACAAGCTGGTGAACGTGATCAAGATCGTCGAGCTCGACTTCGCGACCTCGGTGCAGCGCGAGCACATGCTCGTGAAGGTGCGCACCGACAACGCGACGCGCTCGAACGTGATCGAGGTCGTTAACCTCTTCCGCGCGTCCGTCGTCGACTACGCCTCCGACGCGCTCGTGATCGAGGTCACCGGCGACAAGGGCAAGGTCGACGCGATGCTGCGGGCTCTCGAGCCCTTCGGCATCAAGGAGATCGCCCAGTCCGGGCTGCTCGCCATCGGTCGCGGCGGCAAGAGCATCACCGAACGCGTGCTGCGCGGCTGACCCGACCACCCACCGACCCGCGCGGGGGTCGACCGACACCCGCCCGCACGAACCGCCACGAACAAGGAGAAACACACAGTGAGCACCGAGATCTTCCACGACGCCGACGCCGACCTGTCCCTCATCCAGGGCAAGAAGGTCGCGATCGTGGGCTACGGCTCCCAGGGCCACGCCCACGCGCAGAACCTGCGCGACTCGGGCGTCGAGGTCGCGATCGCCCTCAAGGAGGGCTCGAAGTCCGCCGCGAAGGCCGAAGAGGCCGGCTTCCCGGTCAAGACCGTCGCCGAGGCCACCGAGTGGGCCGACCTCATCATGATCCTCGCGCCGGACCAGCACCAGCGCACGATCTACAGCGAGTCGATCGCCCCGAACCTCGCCCCGGGCAAGACCCTGGCCTTCGCGCACGGCTTCAACATCCGCTTCGGCTACATCGACGCCCCCGAGGGTGTCGACGTCATCCTCGTCGCCCCGAAGGCCCCGGGCCACACGGTGCGTCGTGAGTTCGTCGCCGGCCGCGGCATCCCCGACATCATCGCCGTCGAGCGCGACGCGTCCGGCCAGGCCTGGGACGTCGCCCTGTCGTACGCCAAGGCCATCGGCGGCACGCGTGCCGGTGTCATCAAGACGACGTTCACCGAGGAGACCGAGACCGACCTCTTCGGCGAGCAGGCCGTGCTCTGCGGTGGCATGAGCCACCTCGTGCAGGCCGGGTTCGAGACCCTCGTCGAGGCGGGCTACCAGCCGCAGATCGCCTACTTCGAGGTGCTGCACGAGCTCAAGCTCATCGTCGACCTGATGTGGGAGGGCGGCATCGCCAAGCAGCGCTGGTCGATCTCCGACACGGCCGAGTTCGGTGACTACGTCTCCGGGCCGCGCGTCATCGACGAGCGCGTCAAGGAGAGCATGAAGGGCGTGCTCTCCGACATCCAGTCCGGCGCCTTCGCGAAGCGCTTCATCGATGACCAGGACAACGGGGCCGAGGAGTTCCTGTCCCTCCGCGCCAAGGAGGAGCAGCACCCCATCGAGGCCACCGGCAAGGAGCTGCGCGCCCTCTTCGCCTGGAAGCAGCAGGACGAGGACTACATCGACGGCAGCGCCGCGCGCTGATCCGCTGACAACCGTATGGACGGGCGCCCCGGGAGGGGCGCCCGTTCCTGCGTTCCGGGCCCGTTCACGGGCGGGTGAGTTCCTCCAGGACCTCGATGACGTGACGATACGGCTGACCGGTGGCGCGCGACATGCCGATCTCACAGGTGCGGTTCGCCGACACGAAGGCGTCGAACCCGCCGCGTGCGGCATCCGCGTCGCGGACCTCGGCCGCTTCGACGGCGGTCGCACTGGCCGTGAGCTCGGGGTGCAGCATGCCGCGGTCCCCGGCGAAGGCGCAGCATCCCCAGCCGTCGGGGACGTAGACCTCGCGCGCGACGGCAGCGGCGATCTCGGTGAGCGCGCCGGTCGCACCGAGAGCCGTCGTCGAACAGGTCGGGTGCACGGCGACGGTGTCGAGCGGGGCCCGCACCGTCAGCCGGGGGAGCACCTCCCGCGCGATGTACGTCGTGGCGTCCTCGATGACGAGGCCCGCGTACTCGGGGTACGCGCCGAGCGACCGGGCCAGCATCGTGTGCAGTCCTTCGGTGCAGGAGGCGGCGTCGCAGACGATCGGCAGCTCCCCGTGGCGGCTCGCCTCCCAGAGGGCGGCGAGGGTGCGCTCGGTCATCCGGTCGAAGCCGGCCAGGTGGCCCTTCGACTTCCACGGGGTGCCGCAGCACAGGCCGCCGGATTCCTCGGGGATGACGACGGGGATGCCCGCCCGGTCGAGCAGCCCGCGCACGGCGTCGCGCGACCCCTCCCCGTGCTCCTCCGCGCCGAACATCGTGCCGATGCAGGCGCCGAAGAACACCGCGCGGGCGTCGGACGGCGACGCCGGACGCGGGGGCCTC
>DAMDKH010000050.1:725-10660 GCA_032099965.1 Microbacterium sp. | reverse complement strand
ACCATCGTGCTCGACGCCGGCACGACCACGCTCGCCCTGGCGCGCCTGCTCCCCCCGGGCGCCTCCCTCACCGTCGTGACGCCCAGTCCCGCCGTCGCCCTCGCCGTGGCCGAGCACTCCGACGCCCGGGTCGTGATGATCGGCGGCGACCTGTCGCGCCACTCCCTCGTCGCGAGCGGGTCCCTGGCCATGGAGGCGATCCGCCACCTCGCCGCCGACACCTTCTACCTCGGTGTCACGGGCATCCACCCCGAGCACGGGCTCACGACCGGGGAACTCGACGACGCCGTGACCAAACGCGCTTTCGCCGAGCGCAGCGCCGAGACGGTCGTGCTCGGCAGCGAGGAGAAGATCGGCGCGGTCTCGCGGTATCCCGTGCTCGACCTCTCCGCCGTGACGGCCGTGGTCACCGACCCGCTCGACGACAACCCCCTGATCGACCGGCTGCCCCTGCTGCGCTGACCACAACTCAGGACGAAGCGCCGCTTTTCGGATCCGTAACCCCCTCTCGGCCCTCCCCCCGGCCGAATGTCCTGAGTTGTGGCGCCGGCGAGGGCGGGCACGGCCGGGGAGGTGCTGCCGCCGGGGGTCCGGGAGGCACACGGAGCAGGAGGCACGGCCGACAGCGGTCCGGGGCGGGCGAGTCCACAACTCAGGACGGAACGCCGATTTCCGGCCCCCAGCCCCCCGATCAGCCCGTCTCCCGCCGGAAAGTCCTGAGTTGTGGCGGGAGCCGGCGAGCGGGGCAGGTCAGGCGGGCCGGTCGAGGGCGGCGAGCTCACGCCACAGGTGGGCGATCGTCGCGGCTCCGCGCACGAGCATGCGGATGTCGATGCTCTCGTCACTCGAATGCCAGTGGTCCTCGGGCAGGCCGGTGCCGAGGAAGTGCACGGTCGCGCCGAGCTTCGTGGCGAGCAGGTCGGCCGGTCCTCCGCCGGCGTTGCCCATGCGCCCCCGCACGGGGATGCCGTAGCCGAGGGTCAGGGCCCGTTCGAGGGCGTCGGTCACCGGGCCGTCGGGTGTGACGTACGGTTCCTGCGCGATGTCCTGATCGACGGTGAACTCGTACTCGGCCCCCTCGGGCATCACCGCGGCCATGTGGGCGCGGAGGCGGTCGGCGGTCTCGGCGATGCGCTGCCCCGGTGCGGTGCGGATGCTCAGCGACGCGGTGGCCTCGCGGGGGATCACCGACCGTTCGAACCCGTCGGGGTCTCCGGCGAGCAGCGAGATGACCTCGATGGCGGGGCGCGCCCACAGCCTCTCCAGCGGGGTGTAGCCCTTCTCGCCGATCACCGTGCGCGTCTCGCTGCGGGCCAGCCAGTCGTCTTCGTCGAAGGGCAGCTCGGCGAGTTCACGGCGTCGCTGCTCGGGGAGCGGGGGCACGTCGTCGAGGAAGCCCTCGATCGTGATGCGGTCGTCGTCGTCGTGCAGCCCGGCGAGAACCTCGGCGAGCACGAGGGACGGGTTGATCGTCACGCCCGACGCCGCGCCGCTGTGCACGTCGCGCTCGGGTCCGCGGACGGTGAGCGTGGCGGTCACGGTGCCCCGCATCGAGGTCACGGGGGCGGGGGCGTCCACCCGCCATTGCAGGGTGTCGGAGAAGACGATCCAGTCGCAGGCGAGGAGGTCGGCGTGGGTCTCCAGCAGCTCCTTCAGGTGCGGGGAGCCGACCTCCTCCTCGCCGTCGATGATCATCTTCACGTTGAGGCTGCCGCTGTACCCGCCGAGCACGTCGCGGTGGGCGCGGAGTCCCCAGATGTGCGCGAGGGCCTGACCCTTGGCATCCGACGCGCCGCGCCCGTAGAGCCGGCCGTCGCGGACGAGGGGCGTGAACGGCTCCGTCACGCTCCACTCCTCGGGCTTCGCGTGGCGCACGTCGTGATGGCTGTAGACGAGCACGGTGGGGGCCGCGGGGTCGATGATCGACTCGCCGTAGACCGCCCACGTGTCGCCGGTCCGGAACGTGCGCGCCGTCATGCCCGCCTCGGTCATCTCGCCGACGAGCCAGTCGGCCGACCGCTTCATCTCCGCGCGCCGGTCAGGGTCGGCCGACACCGACGGGATCGACACCCAGGCCGAGAGCCGGTCGAGCATGGCGGAGAGGTTCTCGTGGAAGTAGCGGCCGATCGCGCCGCCGGGACCCGCGTCATCGTGGGGGTTGGGACTCATGCTGCCCACCCTGGCCGAGCGGATGCTCCACCCGCAGGGGCTTGACGTGGCGGTCTGCCGTGGGCGATCGATTGCGGGCGCTCCCTCCTCTCTTCTTCCGGGGGTTCGGCGAGCGGATCCTCGGAACCGAGGAGACGGATGATGAGTTCACCTTCGCAGCAGCCGGGCTGGTACCCGGCGCCGGACGGATCGGCGCAGCCCTGGTGGTGGGACGGGACGCAGTCGGTTCAGCCCACGGTGGAAGCACCGAGGGGGAAGGCCGTCGGACGGCTCCCGCTGATCGTTCAGATGATGCTGATCGTGGCCGGCGCTTTCACGGTCGGGAGCATCGTCGTCGATCTCTACGGAGCTTCCGTCCTCTCCGCGGCCAGGGACGGCGATGCGCGGGCTGCCGAGTCGTCGTCCGTCTACGCCATCGCGACCACCGCCGTGAATCTCCCCCTGGCGCTCGTTCTCGTCGCGACCGGTGTGTTCTGGTTCATCTGGCAATATCGCCTCGCCACCCAGGCGCCGGGTCGCACGCGACGCAGCCCCGGGTGGCACGTCTGGTCGTGGATCATCCCCGTGGTCGCGTTCTGGTTCCCCTACCAGAACATCTCCGACCTCTGGCGGGCGGCCGGTCGGCGTCGCCCTCGCCCGATGCCTGCTCAAACCCGGAGAGCTGATCCTCGCCGACGAACCCACCGGCGCCCTCGACGATGCGCTGGCGGACGTGGCGATCACCGAGATGCTCGCACGTCAGAAGGAGTTCGGTAAATCGCTCCTCGTCGTGACACACGATCATCGAGTCGCGAGCCGATGCGACCGCATCGTCGACCTCACGACCACGCCCGTCGCAGAGGCTTGAGCTATTCGGAGCTCGCATCCGGGGTGCAGCGGGGTCGGGAGGGCGACACACCATCGAGTTCGATGACCGGCGCTCGCCCGGTCGCACCACGAGGTTGCGCACATCTCAGGACAAATGCCCGTCATCGGCCCGATTCCGGCCGATTCGGCCCGCTCCAGCCCCACGCGTCCTGAGTTAGGGCCGCGCCGTGTCCGAGCCGTGGCCGGGCGACGGTCGAGAGCGGGCCTCGGGTGCATTCCCCCGCGCGCGGGTCAGCGGTAGAGGAGGTCGGGGGCGACGGCATCCGCCCACGCGGGGACGGCGAGGGCGGCCGGGTCGTCCCACTCGCCTCGGGTGATCTGGGCGAAGGCGCCGCGTACGCCGAACAGCTTCTCGAGCGGGCTCCAGTCGGACTCCCCCGGCATCGGCACGAGCGACCGTTCCTCCAGGGCGCCGGGGTGCAGGTGCTCGATCAGGGACAGCAGTCGCACGCCGGTGCGGACGGGACGCAGCGCCTCGGCATCCGTCACATGCAGGATCACGCCCTCGCAGGCCTCGCCAGCGTGGTCGCGCACGAGCGGGGTGAAGCCGTACGGCACGGCGACGACGCCCGGAAGCGACGCGCGGTTGACGGCGTCGGCGTAGCGTTCCCCGTCGAGGAAGGGCGCGGCGATCACGCGGAACGGCACGGCCGTGCTGCGACCCTCCGAGACGTTCACGCCCTCGGCGAGGCAGGTTCCGGGGTAGAGCAGTGTCGTGGTGGGGCTGGGGAGGTTCGGCGACGGCGGCATCCACGTGCCCTCCCCTCCGCCGAGACGGGCGTCGCGCGTGAGACCGCCGACCTCGACGACCTCCAGCTCGACGTCGATGCCGCGGGTGCGCACCCAGTGCCGGGCGAGTTCGCCGATGGTCAATCCGTGACGGATGGGCATGGTCCAGCGACCGACGAGCGACTGCCCGCCCTCGTCGAGCATCGGCCCCTCGGCCCGGTCGAGGCGGCCGCCGAGCGGGTTGGGGCGGTCGAGCACGACGACGGCGACCCCGGCGTCGGCGCAGGCTTCGAGCAGGTGACTCATCGTCCAGATGTAGGTGTAGAACCGCGCTCCCACGTCGGGCAGATCGACGAGCACGGCGTCGAGCCCCGCGAGGTCGGACGCGGCGGGGCGCACGGCATCGCCGTAGAGACTGCGCACCTCGACGCCGGTCACCGGATCGCGCAGGTCGCCGACGTGCTCCCCCTCGCGCGCCCGCCCGCTCAACCCGTGCTCGGGGCCGAAGAGCAGCGAGAACTCCCAGCCACTGGCGGCGAGCGCCTGCCGTCCGCGCACCAGGTCGGAGGTCAGGGCGAGGTCGTTGGTGAGCATCCCGAGCCGACCCGACGTGAGGCGGGCGAGCAGGTCGGGGCGGATGTCGCGGTCGACGAGGCGGTCGATACCGAGGTGCGGTGCAGACATGGATCAGTCGATTCTGTGGTCGGTGACGGCGTTGTACGTGCGCTGGAGGTTGTCGGAGATGGTGTCGTAGTCGGCCTGCGCGATGCGGGTGAACACGAAGTCGAGCACCGCGAGCTGCGCGATGCGGCTGGCCATGGCACCGGAGCGGAAGGTCGACTCGGAGACGGCGGTGACGAGCACCAGCTCGCACACGCGCGCCAGCGGCGAGCGCGGGTTGTTGGTGATGGCGACGGTGGTGGCGCCGGCGCGTGCGGCGACCTCGGCCGACTGCACGATCTCGAGGGTGCGGCCGGAGTGGGAGATGGCGATGGCGACGTCGCGCACGTCGAGCAGCGCGGCGCCGGTGAGGGCGAGGTGGAGGTCGGTGCGTGCCTGGGCGACGAGGCCTGCACGGTGCAGCTTCTGCTCGAGGTCCTGAGCGGCGAGTCCGCTGGATGCCGCGCCGTAGATGTCGATGCGGCGCGCACCGCGCACGGCGGCGACGCAGCGTTCGAGCACGTCGATGTCGATCTGCCGGGCGGTGCGTTCGATGGCGGATGCCTCGGCGAGGGCGATCTTGCGCACGGTGGTGAGGGCGTCGTCGTCGCGGTCGACGTCGGTCTCGGAGACCTGGAACCGCTCACGGTCGGAGTCCTGGCGGTCGAGCTCGGTCGCGAGGGCGAGCCGCAGGTCGGGGTACCCCGAGAAGCCGAGGCTCTGCGTGAAGCGGGCGATGCTGGCGACGGAGGTGCCGCACGCGGCGGCGAGCTGCGTGATGGAGTTGGCGACCGCGCTCTGCGGGTCGTCGAGAACGTGCGTCGCGATGCGGCGCTCGGTGGGGGTGAGCGCCGACAGTCGCTGGTGGATGGCGGTCATCGCACTGAGGGGCACGCGAACAGGATTGCAGAATCGAATCAATAAGTGAAAGGAATTTTCGGAAAGTACTTGAGTTTCTGTAACTCATTGCCCAAAGTGGCATGAAGGCCCCCGGCATCCCTGTGCCCCGGCTCCCCGACACCGACGTCCGAGAGGAATTCTCATGCGACACCGCACCACCCGACTCGTCTTCACCGCGGGTCTTCTCGTCACGGGCTTGGCCGTGGCCGGCTGCGCTCCCGCCGCCTCCAGCGGAGAGGGCGGCGACGAGAACGTCACCCTCAAGGTCTGGTCGTGGCAGGCATCGTCCTCCCCCAAGTGGGAAGCCGTCTTCGACGTCTACGAGGAATCGCACCCCGGCGTGACCGTGGAGTTCGAGGGCTACCAGCCCACCGAGTACAACCAGATCCTCGCCACCGGCCTCGAAGGCAGCGACGGCCCCGACATCGCCATGCTGCGCGCCTACGGCGGCATCCAGCCCGCGATCCAGTCGGAGCAGCTCGTGCCGATCGACGACATCGTCGACGGTCTCGACCAGTACGACCCCACCGTGCTGCGCGCCGCCCAGGGCAAGGACGACGGCAAGACCTACGGCGTGCCCTTCGCCTACCAGACCATGCAGATGTTCTACAACAAGACGATGTTCGACGAGATGGGCCTGGAAGAGCCCACCGACTGGGACGAGTTCATCGAGCTGCAGGACACCCTCCTCGAAGAGGGCGTGACGCCCATGGCGCTCGGCGCCCGCGAGGACTGGGTGCTGCCGATGTTCCACGACATCGTCGGCTCGGCCCACTACGGCGGCTCCGAGTTCGAGGAGAAGGTGCTCGCCGGTGACGCCGACTTCACCGACCCCGCCTACGTCGAGTCGCTGCAGATGGTGAAGGACATGCAGAAGTACCTCGACAAGGACGTCAACGCGATCGCGGTGGCGGATGCCGTGCTGCAGTTCACCTCGGGTCAGGCCGCGCAGTGGCCGGGCGGCTCGTTCGACCTGCCGACCTTCCAGAACTCCGCGCCCGACACCGAGTGGGGCGTCTACGAGGTGCCGCCGGCCCCCGGCAGCGCGCTCGACCACGCCGTCACCCCCGGCTACGCCGACGGCAGCTTCGGCATCAACGCCGCCAGCGACCAGCAGGAGGCCGCCACCGAGCTGCTGAACTGGATGACCACGAAGGAGTTCGGCCAGCTCGTCGCCGACGAGGTCGACCAGTTCTCCGCCCTGCCCGGCGTGGAGTACTCCGACCCGCTCATGCAGGAGATGAACGAGGCGTACACCGAGAACCCCGCGCCCTACCTGCTGCTCGTCGACTTCCGCTACGGCGACCCGACCGGCACCGCGGTGCTCGGCCCGGACATCCAGGCGATGTTCCTCGGCGACAAGACGCCCGAGCAGCTCGGCACCGACCTGCAGTCGGGTGTCTCCACCTGGTTCACCCCGGGTTCCTGATCCGAACCGTGGGGGCGCCGGTCGCGGCGCCCCCACGCGGAGCGAAAGACTCACCATGGCCCTGACCCTCCCCCTGCGGCGCACGACGCCGAACCGCCGCACACGCACCGGCATCGCGCTCACCACGCCGACCGCCCTGCTCTTCGTGCTGCCGGCCGCCGCCCTGTTCGCGGTGCTCATCCTCTATCCGATGCTCGCCGCCCTCAGCTACTCGCTGTTCGAGTGGCAGGGCACGAAGCAGGGCGGGTTCGCCGGCATCGGCAACTACCTCACCCTGCTCACCACCGAGCCGTACGCCTCCGAGCTGTGGAACGCGTTCGGCCACAACCTCCTGCTCTTCGCCGGGGCCCTCGTCTTCCAGAACTCGCTCGGCCTCGGCATCGCCACCCTGCTGCACCGCCGCAAGCGCACCAAGCGGTTCTTCCAGACGGTGTTCGCCCTCCCCTACCTCGTCAGCCCGATGGTGATCGGCTACCTGTGGTCGCTCATGCTGTCGCCGCTGTTCGGACCGGTCAACGCGATCCTCCGCGGCGTCGGCCTGGAAGGTCTCGCGCTGCCGTGGCTGGGTGACCCGAAGCTCGCGATCTGGGTGATCGTGCTCGTCAGCGCCTGGCAGTGGATCGGGTTCCCGATCCTCCTCTACGGCGCGGCGCTCGGCGGCATCCCCGAGGAGATCGAGGAGGCGGCCTCGCTCGACGGCGCCACCGCCGGCAAGCGGTTCCGCTACATCACCCTGCCGATGCTCACGCCCACGATCGGCATCATCACCGTGCTCACCTTCATCGGCAGCATGGAGGCGATGGCCATCCCGTTCGCCCTCGCCGGATCCAACGGAGCGCCCGCCGGGTCGACCGACGTGATGATGCTCCTCTTCTACCGCACGGCCTTCGAGTCCGGGAACGCGAACTCCATCGGCGTCTCCTCGGCCCTCGCGACCGTGCTGTTCCTCTTCATCATGGTGATCTCGGTCGTCATCACGTCGACCATGCGCCGCGCCGAACGGAAGCTGTTCTGATGAGCACCGCCACCGAAGCCCGCCCCGAGCCCACCACCGAGGCGATCGTCTCCGGCCGCTCGGCCTCCCCGCGCCGCCGCTCCAGCCGCACGTCGGATGCTCCGCTCGCCGGCCGCATCCTCGCGAACGTGTTCCTCTGGGGCTACGCGATCATCGCGATCGGTCCGCTGCTGCTCATGGTCAACAACTCGCTGCGCACCCAGCAGCAGATCGCGACCGAACCGCTCGGGCTGCCCCTGGAGCCCACATTCACGAGCTTCCAGAACGCGTGGATCACGGCATCCTTCGACACCTACTTCGTCAACTCGATCACCGTCACGGTCGGCTCGGTCATCGTGACCACCGTCGTCTCGGTGCTCGCCGCCTACGCGTTCGCGCGGGCGCGGGCGAAGTTCTTCCGCGGCATCGAGGCGGTGTTCCTGTCGGGACTCATGCTGCCCGTGCACCTGGCGATCCTGCCGCTGTTCTACCTGCTCGACTCGCTGCGCATGACGAGCAACGTGTTCAGCCTCATCCTCGTCTACGGCGCCCTCGGCATCCCGTTCACGACGTTCGTGCTGACGGTGTTCTTCCGGGCGCTGCCGATCGAGCTCGAGGAGGCCGCGCGCATCGACGGCGCAGGACCCCTGCGCACCTTCCTCCAGATCCTGCTGCCGCTCGTGCGACCGGCGCTGGCCACGGTGATCGTGTTCCGCTTCGTGCCGGTGTGGAACGACTTCTTCTACCCGCTGATCCTGCTGCGCGACCGCGACTCGTACACGCTGCCCGTGGGTCTCACCCGCTTCTTCGGCGAGTACTCCACCGACTGGCCGCAGCTGTTCGCGGGTCTCACGATCGCGACGATCCCGCTGGTGGTGCTGTTCCTCCTCGCGACGAAACAGATCATCAACGGACTCACCTCCGGCATGAGCAAGTGAGGCTGTCGTGGTGAACGGGGCGCCCGGGTCGGCGTGGGCGTCTCTGCTCGTCAGGGCGGATGCCGGGGAGAACGCGCGGGCGGATGCCGGGGAGCTGCGGCTCTTCGGCACACCGGCGTCCGACGACCCCACCCCCCTCACGACCGCGCACCTGTTCGACCTCGCGTCGCTCACGAAGATCTTCACCACCGTCGCGGCGCTGCGTCTCGTCGACGCCGGGGTCGTGTCGCTCGATGCGCCCGTGGCGGAGGCGTTGGCGGTCGGAATCGGCGAGCGCGCCGGGGCGATCACCCTGCGGCAGCTGCTCACGCACACCTCGGGGTTGCCGGCGGAGGGCGGCGCCTGGCGCACGGGTCTGCGCGGTGAAGAGCTGCGTACCGTCGTGCTGCGCAGCGCCCTGCTCGCCGACCCGGGCATCGCGCACCGCTACTCCGACGTCGGCTTCATCGCGGTCGGGGAGCTGCTCGAACGGGTGTCGGGTCGGTCGTTGACGGAACTCGTCGGCGAGATCGCGTCTCTGCTCGGTGCGCCGTCGCTGACGTGGACGCCCGAGGCCGACCGCGCCGTCGCCACCGAGGTGCAGCCGCACCGCGGTCTCGTGCGCGGCGAGGTGCATGACGAACTCGCCCACGCCCTCGGCCGCCCGGCGGGTCATGCGGGCCTCTTCGGTTCGGTGTACGACGTCGCAGCGCTCGCGCGCATGGTGAGCGACGGCGGGAACGGTCCCGGCGGACGCGTGCTGTCGCCCGAGAGCATCCGTCTTCTGACCACGCCCGCCGCACTCGCCGACGGCTACGAGCAGGCGGTCGGCCTGCGGGTGCGCGACCGGTCGTGGATGGGCGAGGCGGATGCCGTGGGCCACACCGGCTTCACCGGCACCGCGTTCGCCGTCTCCCGCACCTCGGGCGCCTACGGCGTGCTGCTGCTCAACCGCGTGCATCCGACCCGCGCGGATACGGACGTGTCCCCCGTGCGCCGCGCCTTCTTCGCCGCCCTGACCTGAGACACCACCCTCGTCTGAGATCCCCCCTCGCCGTCCGCCAGCGGGAGGCGCGAGCGAAGGAGATCTCCCGATACGAAGGAGCGGATGCCCGAATCACTCCTTCCTTTCAAGAGATCCCCTTCGCAACACGCGCCGCCGCCCGCACCACCCGGGAGACCCCACACCCACGCCATCGTCGCCATGCGCCAGCCGGAGGCGCGAGCGAAGGAGATCTCCCGATACGAAGGAGCGGATGCCCGAATCACT
>DAMDKH010000050.1:0-625 GCA_032099965.1 Microbacterium sp. | reverse complement strand
ATCCCCTTCGCAACACGCGCCGCCGCCCGCACCACCCGGGAGACCCCACACCCACACCCCCACACCCCATACCCCCACACCCCGCGCTTCAGGCGCGCTTCAGGAGAATCAGGCCACACTGGGGGCATGCGCATCCTGGTGGTCGACGACGAGGTGCGTCTCGCCGACGCCGTGCGGCGCGGACTGGAGGCCGAGGGCTTCGCGGTCGACGTGGCGCACAACGGTGTCGACGGACTGTGGCGGGCGCGCGAGACGCGGTACGACGCGATCGTGCTCGACCTGATGATGCCGGGCATGAGCGGGTGGAAGGTGTGCGAGGCGCTGCGCGCGGAGGAGAACTGGACGCCCGTGCTCATGCTCACCGCGAAGGACGGCGAGTGGGATCAGGTGGAGGCGCTGGAGACCGGCGCCGACGACTACGTCACGAAGCCGTTCTCGTTCGCGATCCTCGTCGCCCGTCTGCGGGCGCTCGTGCGGCGCGGGGCGGTCGCGCGTCCGACGATCCTCGAGGCCGGCGACCTGCGTCTGGATCCCGCCGCCCACCGCGTCTGGCGCGGCGACGCCCCCGTCGCCCTCACCGCCCGCGAGTTCGCCGTTCTGGAGCACCTGATGCGGCATCGCGGCC
>DAMDKH010000049.1:0-10700 GCA_032099965.1 Microbacterium sp. | reverse complement strand
GTGCCGGATCGCCACGGGGAGACGCGTCGCCTGTTCGAGGCCGGCACGCGTGAACAGCATCCGCCCGGCGAACGGGCCGAACTTCGTCGCCGCCTTCGCGCGGAGGTGCGCCTGGCCGACGACGGCCGACACCAGGTCGGGGGCATGGCCCTCGGCCCGCAGGCGCGACACCGCCCGCGCGACGTCGCCGGTGGAGTCGATCGTGCCGAGGCGGTCGACCAGCTCGAGGCCGAGGGGGGTCAGCAGGGCGCGCAGCTCGGACATCTCCACCCGCACAGCCTACGCGGGTGCTCCGTTGGCACTCGCATTGCATGAGTGCCAGCGGACCGCTTAGACTGGATTAGCACTCTCGGGTTGAGAGTGCGAACGAGTCTTTCGTGTCAGCGTCAAGAAAGAAGAGGTAGACCGTGTCGGTTTCCATCAAGCCGCTCGAGGACCGCATCGTCATCAAGCAGGTCGAGGCCGAGCAGACCACCGCGAGTGGCCTGGTCATCCCCGACACCGCCAAGGAAAAGCCCCAGGAGGGCGAGGTCGTGGCGGTCGGCCCCGGTCGCATCGACGACAACGGCAACCGTGTTCCGCTCGACGTCGCCGTCGGCGACCGCGTGCTCTACAGCAAGTACGGCGGCACCGAGGTGAAGTTCGGTGCGGACGAGTTCCTCGTCCTGTCGGCCCGCGACGTCCTGGCGGTCGTCGTCCGCTGATCAGCGTTCCCGAGAGGGCCCGGATGCTTCGGCACCCGGGCCCTCTCTGCGTCTGCCGCCGGTGCGCACCCCCGTCGGTGCAGCGCCGACCGCCGCGCGTCGGTGGGTGCCGCCGGGCATAGGGTGGTCCGGTGACCCCCGCCCTCGTTCCGCCGTCGAGCAGGGCCGTCGGCGTCGCCTCCGCCGCCGGGGCGTACCTGCTCTGGGGCGTGCTGCCGCTCTACTTCCTCCTGCTCGTGCCCACGGGGCCGTGGGAGGTCGTCGCGTGGCGCGTGCTGCTGTCGTTCGTCTTCTGCCTCGTGCTGCTCACCGTGCTGCGCGGATGGCCGGCCTTCCTCGCGATCGTCCGGGACCCCCGGCTCCTCGGGTGGACGGCGCTCGCGGGCCTGCTGATCTATGTCAACTGGCAGGTGTTCCTCATCGGCACCCTGACCGGGCACGTGGTCGAGACGAGCCTCGGCTACTTCATCAACCCCATCACGACCGTGCTCCTCGGCGTCTTCGTGCTGCACGAGCGCATCCGGCGTCTGCAGTGGGCCGCGATCGGCCTCGCCGCGGTCGCCGTCGCCGTCATCGTGGCCGTCTACGGCCGGTTCCCCTGGATCGCGCTGTCGCTCACCGTGTCGTTCGGCGTCTACGGTCTGGTCAAGAAGCGGATCGGGGCCGCGGTCGATGCGGTGAGCGGCCTCACGCTCGAGTCGTTCTGGCTCATCCCGATCGCCGTCGTCCAGCTGCTTCTCGTCGCGTCCACCCCCGAGGGGCTCACTCTGGGAAGCCACGGAGCGGCGCACGCCGTGCTGCTGGCCTCCGCCGGTGTGGCCACCGCGGTCCCGCTCCTGCTGTTCGCGGCCGGCACCCGGAGGATCGACCTCACCGTCATCGGCATGATCCAGTTCATCACCCCGGTGATGCAGTTCCTCATCGGTGTGCTGGTGCTGAAGGAGCCCATGCCCGCCGAGCGCTGGGTCGGTTTCGCGCTCGTCTGGGCGGCCATCCTCGTCTTCGTCATCGACCTGCTGCTGGCCGCCCGTCGCGGGCGAAGGACCGCTCCCACGACGACCGTCTGAGCGGCGCATTCCGCGCGTGTCGGATCGTTAACGCACCGAAACATCCGCGACCCCTGCCGGGCGCCTTCTCGCCCTAGTGTTAGAGCACTCGATGGTGGTCACGTCCACCTTCAGTTACGCAAGGGAGCATTATGAAAGCACTGAAGGGTTCGCGCACCGCGAAGGTCTTCGCCGGAATCGCGCTGGTCAGCGCGTCCGCCCTGGTCATCGCCGGTTGCAGCAACACTCCAGCCGAGGAGTCCTCCGACGGAGGAAGCCAGTCCGCCGAGGACCTCACGCTGCAGCTCGGTTCGCTGCTTCCCCAGACGGGTTCGCTGGCCTTCCTCGGCCCGCCCATGGAGTCCGGTGTGGGCCTCGCCGTCCAGGAGATCAACGAGGCGGACGCCGGGATCACCATCGACCTCACCGCCGAGGACGAGGGCGACACCGACACCAAGGCCTACGAGACCTCCATCGAGAAGCTCCGTGGGGCCAAGGTCTCCGCCATCATCGGCGCCGCCGCATCCGGCGTCTCCAAGCTGGTGCTCGACGGCAACGTCAGCGCCGGCATCCTGCAGATCTCGGCGTCGAACACGTCGCCGGACTTCACCTCGTGGGACGACGACGGACTCTACTTCCGCACCGCCCCCAGCGACCTCCTGCAGGGCGAGGTGCTCGGCAACCTGATCGCCGAGGACGGCGCGAAGACGCTCGGCATCATCTACCAGAACGACGCCTACGGCACGGGTCTGAACGACGCCATCACCGAGACGTTCGAGGGCACCGGCGGCGAGGTCGTCGAGTCGGTCTCGTTCAACGTCGGTGACGCGCAGTTCGACGCGCAGGTCGAGTCGATCAAGGCGCAGAACCCCGACGCCGTCGCGATCGTCTCGTTCGACCAGTTCAAGACGATCGCCCCGCTGCTGGTCAACGCCGGCATCTCGGCCGACAAGTTCTACATGGTCGACGGCAACCTGTCCGACTACGGCACCGAGGTCTCGGTTCCGCTCGAGGGCGCCCAGGGCACCAAGGCGGGCCCCGCGCTCGAGGACGACTTCACCGAGCGTCTGCAGACGTTCTGGACCGGCGAGGGCAACCCCGAGGTCAAGGACTTCACCTACGCGGCCGAGGCGTACGACGCGGTCGTGCTCGTGGCGCTCGCGTCGCTTGCGGCGGGCTCCACCGAGGGCGCGGACATCGCGGCCAAGATGCAGGAGATCTCGGGTGGTTCGGGCGACGGCGAGAAGTGCACCAGCTTCGAAGAGTGCGCCAAGATCATCAACGACGGGGGAACGGCCGACTACGACGGCTACTCCGGCGAGGTCACGTTCGACGAGGCGGGCGACCCGCAGGGCGCCACGATCGGCATCTACAAGTACAACGCCGAGAACACCATCGAGCGCACCAACTGATCGATTGATCGACTGATCGACTGATCGCACGCGAAGGCCCCGGATCCTGGATCCGGGGCCTTCGTCATGCGGCGAACGGGGGGAGGGCCCGGCTGGCGTCGGTTCTGCACGACGAAGGGGGCGGGATGCCGATGCACCCCGCCCCCTTCGTCGATCGGTTCAGGCCGCGTCTGTGCCGAGCGTGCCCAGGTACAGGCCGATCACCTTCGGGTCGTTCAGGAGGTCGCGGCCGGTGCCCTCGTGCGCGTCCTTGCCCTGGTCGAGCACGTAGCCGCGGTCGCAGATCTGCAGGCAGCGACGGGCGTTCTGCTCGACCATGATGGTCGTGACCCCGGCCTTGTTGATGTCGGAGACGCGGATGAACGCGTCGTCCTGGCGCACGGGGGAGAGGCCGGCAGAGGGCTCGTCGAGAAGGAGCACCGACGGGTCCATCATCAGCGCGCGAGACATCGCGACCATCTGGCGCTCGCCGCCCGACAGCGATCCGGCACGCTGCTTGAGGCGCTTGCCGAGCTCGGCGAAGATGCCGGTGACGAACTCGAGGCGCTCGGCGTAGATCTTGGGGTTCTGGTAGAGCCCCATCTGCAGGTTCTCCTCGATCGAGAGCGAGGGGAAGACGTTGTTCGTCTGCGGCACGAAGGCCACCCCGCGCTTGACGAGCTTGTCGGCCTTGAGACCGACGATGCTCTCGCCGTTGACCGTCACGTCGCCCTCACGCACGTTGACCAGCCCGAAGATGGCCTTGAGCAGCGTGGACTTCCCGGCGCCGTTCGGGCCGATGATGCCGATCAGCTCGCCCTTGCGGGCCACGAGGTTCGCGCCGTTCAGGATGTTGACGCCCGGCAGATAGCCGGCGTGCACGTTCGTCAGCTCGACGACCTTGTCTTCGTTCATGCCTGGCGCTCCTCGTCGGACTCGGTCGGGTCGGTGGCCGCGATCTCGGCTTCGGCTTCCGCCTCGATCTGCTGGCGGAGCAGTTCGGCGTCGGCATCGACGACCGCGATGCGACCGGTGACCGCTCCGAGGTCGACGTCCTGGTGGGCGCCGAGGTAGGCGTCGACGACCGCCGGGTCGTCCATCACCTGGTCGGGCGGCCCTTCGGCCACCACGCGACCCTCGGCCATGACGACCACCCAGTCGGCGATGTGGCGCACCATGTGCATGTCGTGCTCGACGAAGAGCACGGTCATGCCCTCATCCTTCAGGTCGAGGATGTGGTCGAGCAGCGACTGCGTGAGGGCGGGGTTCACCCCGGCCATCGGCTCGTCGAGCATCACCAGAGTCGGCTTGCTCATGAGCGCACGGGCCATCTCGAGCAGCTTGCGCTGGCCGCCGGAGAGCGCCGCCGCGAAGTCCTTCTCCTTGGCGTCGAGCTTGAAGCGCCGGAGCAGCTCCCGCGCCCTCTCCTCGATCTCGGCATCCTGCTTGCGCCAGAGGAAGGGGAAGAGGCTCGACCAGAAGCCCTCACCGCGCTGACCGGTGGCGCCGAGCTTCATGTTCTCGAGCACCGTGAGCAGCGACAGCGACTTGGTGAGCTGGAAGGTACGCACCTGGCCCATCCGGGCCACCTTGAAGGAGGGGATGCCCGAGAGGTTCTTGCCGTCGAACGACCACGTGCCGCTGTTGGGCTTGTCGAATCCGCAGAGCAGGTTGAACAGCGTCGTCTTGCCGGCGCCGTTCGGGCCGATGAGCGCCGTGATGGCGCCGCGCGGAACCTCGAGGTGGTCGACGTCGACGGCGGTCATGCCGCCGAAGCGGCGCTGCACGGCGTCGACCGTCAGGATCGGGTCGACCTTGGGGACGCCGGGCGTGGCCGGTCCGGTCGCCAGCCCCGTGGTCTTCGGGCGCCGGATGCTCCCCGTGGCGGGTGCCACGGGATCGGGGGTCAGTTCATTTGACAAAGGTCATCTCCCTCTTGTCTCCGAGGATGCCCTGCGGGCGGAAGATCACGAGCAGCATGAGCGCGAGGCCGACGAAGATGTAGACGAGCGTGGCCGCCTGCGTGTCGGACATCGGCAGCAATCCGGCCTTGGCCATCTGCGGGAACAGGTTGGCCATGAAGGCGAACACCACCCAGAACAGCACGGCCCCGAGCGTCGGCCCGAACACGGTCGCCGCCCCGCCGAGGAGCAGGATCGTCCAGAGGAAGAACGTCAGCGACGTGGTGTAGTTGCCCGGCACGACGGCCGAGGGGAGCACGAACACGATGCCGCCGGCCGCGCCGATCACTCCGCCGACGACGAGCGCCTGCATCTTGTAGGCGAAGACGTTCTTTCCCAGAGAGCGCACGGCGTCCTCATCCTCGCGGATGCCCTTGAGCACGCGGCCCCACGGGCTGCGCATGAGCGCCCAGACCAGCAGCACGGCGATGGCGAGCATCAGGATCCCGAACACGCGGTTCCAGAGGTCGTTCGCGGTGTAGGTCCACGGGCCGAAGCCGTAGGTGCCCTCGGGGAAGGGGTTCGCGTCGCGGAATCCGCCGTTGTACTGCGCGAGACCGTCGGCCGAGTTCGTGAACTCGTCGAAGACCTGCGTCGTGAACAGCAGGCGCACGATCTCGCCGGCCGCGATGGTCGCGATGGCGAGGTAGTCGGCGCGCAGACGCAGCGTCGGGATGCCGAGGAGCACCGCGAACAGGGCGCCGCCGAGCAGACCGATCAGCATGCCCACGAACCAGGGGAGGCCGAAGCTCAGCACCGAGATCGCGTAGCCGTAGCCACCGATGGCCATGAACGCCGCCATGCCGAAGTTCAGCAGACCCGCGTAGCCGAAGTGCACGGCGAGACCGGTGGCGGCGAGCGCGTAGGCGATCGTGACCGGGCTGAAGAGGTAGACGGCCGTGTTGGAGAAGATGCTCTCGAAGTTCATGTCGATCAGCCCAACCTTTCCTTGCGGCCGAGCAGGCCCTGCGGTCTGACGAGGAGGATCACGATCAGCACGACCAGTGCGCTCGCGTACTTGAGGTCGGACGGGATCCACAGCGTCGAGATCTCGACCGCGATGCCGACGATGATCGAGCCGACGAGGGCGCCGAAGGCGGTGCCCAGTCCGCCGAGCGT
The DNA here is from genome assembly GCA_032099965.1 of Microbacterium sp. Taxonomy (GTDB): domain Bacteria; phylum Actinomycetota; class Actinomycetes; order Actinomycetales; family Microbacteriaceae; genus Microbacterium. The sequence goes on along the minus strand of DAMDKH010000049.1, from coordinate 4,479 downwards.
GATGGCGGCGAAGATGAGGAGCAGCATCTGCATGCCCATGTCCCACTTCACGCCGGGGCGGAAGTAGCCCCACAGCACGCCGGAGATCGCCGCGAGCGTGCCGGCGAGGATCCACACGTAGCGGATCACCCGGTCGACGTCGATGCCCGACGCGGCCGCGAGCTGCGGGTTGTCGGAGATCGCGCGGGTCGCCTTGCCGATGCGCGTGCGAGTGAGGAAGTACGCCACGCCCAGGATCACGACGATGCTGACGCCCATCGCGATGAGGTCGATGTACGACAGCGAGATCGGACCGAACTGGATCGGCTCGGGGCTGGCGCCCGGGAGCTGACGGGTGCCGCCGCCGATGAAGTACTGGAACAGGTAGCGCAGGGCGAGGGAGAGACCGATGCTGACGATCATGAGCTGCACGATGCCCAGTCCGCGGCGGCGCAGCGGACGCCAGATCCCGGCGTCGAGCGCCCAGCCGAACAGCCCGCCTCCGATCACGGCGGCGACGATGCCGAGCCAGAGCGGGAGGTTCCAGAAGGTCGTCGTCACGAGGGCGACCATGCCACCCCACGTGACCATCTCGGCGTGCGCGAAGTTCGACAGGCGCGTCGTGCCGTAGATGAGCGCGGCGCCCATCGAGGCGAGCGCGAGCAGCAGGCCGAAGTTCAGGCCGTTCACGAGGCGCGACGCGAGCTGGTCGATGAAGGTGACGGTGATGCGTTCGCCCTCGCCGAGGAACAGGTTGAGGATCTTGGTGCCGGTGAGGCCGAACTCCACTTCGAACGACGCGGTGGTGCCGGAGACCGGCTGCGTGCCCTCGGGGAGCAGCGACGCGTCGACGATCACGCCGTCGGGGAGGGTGTCCTCGTCGACGGTGATCGTGTAGGTGTCCTTCTCGGGCACGTAGAGGCGCCACTTGCCCTCTGCGTCGGTCTCGGTCTCGGCCTCGAAGCCGTTGCCCTTCACCGACAGCTCGACGCCCTCGACCGGTTGGTCGTCATTCGTGATGACGCCGCCGAAGTAGAAGTCGGTGACCTCCTGACCGTCGTCTGACGTCTCCGCAGAGGCGGTGAGCGGCGGCAACGCGAAGAACGCGAGGAGTGCGAGGAGCACTCCCGTGAACGCGACCAGCCACGGCTTCTTCCGGGGGACGGCGATTGTTGTGGATCCCACGCAACCTCCAGTGTGAGTGCACCTTCGCACAGACTTCGACCGTCTCGGGTTGGACGACGCACTTGACTGTAGTGGGCGTTCCCCGAAACGCCTACATCTTTAATGCGATCGAAATGTGAGCGGTACCAATACACCGGCGCTCCTCTCGACACCGCCGGGATGCGCGCCCTGGCGGGAATGTTCCGGCCCTCGACGCGCTTAGAATCTTCATACGGTTTCCGGCCCGATCGGGCCGACCCCACGAACTCGCACGTCGCGCGACAGGCGCAGGAGGAGCATCCATGGAACAGCACGATCCGTTCGGTTTCGTCGGACTGACCTACGACGATGTGCTGCTCCTGCCGGGGCACACCGACGTCATCCCCAGCGAGGCGGACACCTCGTCGCGGGTCACGCGGCGGATCTCGGTCGCCACCCCGCTCCTGTCGAGCGCGATGGACACCGTCACCGAGGCCCGCATGGCCATCGCGATGGCGCGGGAGGGCGGCATCGGCATCCTGCACCGCAACCTGTCGATCGCCGACCAGGCCTCGCAGGTCGACCGCGTGAAGCGCAGCGAGTCGGGCATGATCACCGATCCGATCACCACCCACCCCGACGCGACGGTCGAGGAGGTCGACGCGCTGTGCGCGCAGTACCGCATCTCCGGACTGCCCGTCGTCGACGCCGACGGTCGCCTCGTGGGCATCATCACGAACCGCGACATGCGGTTCGTCTCCGGCTTCGAGCGTCAGTCGACGCTGGTGAAGGACGTCATGACCTCGGAGGGGCTCGTCACCGCTCCCGTCGGCGTCGCCGCGGGCGAGGTCATCGCCCTGTTCGCCAAGCACCGTGTCGAGAAGCTCCCGCTCATCGACGAAGACGGAAAGCTCGCCGGCCTCATCACCATCAAGGACTTCGACAAGAGCGAGAAGTACCCGCTCGCCACCAAGGACGAGCAGGGGCGTCTGCGCGTCGGCGCGGCGATCGGCTTCTTCGGCGACGCGTGGGAGCGCGCCGAGGCGCTGCGCGACGCCGGTGTCGACGTGCTCGTCGTCGACACCGCCAACGGCCAGTCGCAGGGCGTGATCGACCTCGTCAAGCGCCTCAAGGCCGACGAGTCGTTCGCGCACATCGACATCATCGGCGGCAACGTCGCGACCCGCGAAGGCGCGCAGGCGCTCGTGGACGCCGGCGTCGACGCCGTCAAGGTCGGCGTGGGTCCGGGCTCGATCTGCACCACGCGTGTGGTCGCCGGAGTCGGCGTGCCGCAGGTGACCGCCGTGTACGAGGCGTCGCTCGCCGCGCGCCCCGCCGGCGTGCCCGTGATCGCCGACGGCGGACTGCAGTACTCGGGTGACATCGCCAAGGCGCTCGTCGCCGGCGCCGACGCCGTGATGCTCGGCTCCCTGCTGGCCGGCACCGACGAGTCGCCGGGGGAGATCGTCTTCCAGTCGGGCAAGCAGTTCAAGCAGTACCGCGGCATGGGGTCGCTCGGCGCGATGCAGACCCGCGGCAAGCAGACCTCCTATTCGAAGGACCGCTACTTCCAGGCCGACGTGCCGAGCGACGACAAGCTGATCCCCGAGGGCATCGAGGGGCAGGTGCCGTACCGCGGTCCGCTCTCCGCCGTCGCCTACCAGCTCGTGGGCGGGCTTCGGCAGTCGATGTTCTACGTCGGCGCACGCACGATCGAGGAGCTCAAGCAGCGCGGCAAGTTCGTGCGCATCACCTCGGCGGGGCTCAAGGAATCGCACCCGCACGACGTGCAGATCGTCGTCGAGGCGCCGAACTACAAGAAGTGAGCCGCGCCTCGCGGTGACGCGAAGGGGACGGATGCTGCGGCATCCGTCCCCTTCGCCGTCGGGGCGGGTGCCGTGGGCACCGCGCCGCCGAGCCCGCGCCATCGGCGGTATGCCAGAATCAGGGGGAACCTGCTCGCCCTTCCCCGCGTGCTCCCGCCGACGAAGGCGACGGGAGCGCATCGTCGGCAGACGACCGGGGATCTCCCCAAGGAGAGCCCACTTGTCCGCAGACCCCATCCGCGCTCTCGTCGTCGATGACGACCCCGACGTCTCCCTCCTGGTGAAGACCGTGCTCGAGCGGCGCGCCGGCTGCATCGTCGACCTGGCCGTCGACGGCCTCGACGCGATCGAGAAGGCGATCACCGTGCGTCCGGACGTCGTCGTCACCGACATCGAGATGCCGGGGCTCACCGGGCTCGAACTGCTCGCCGAACTGCACCGACAGGTGCCGGCCGTGCCGGTGGTCGTGATGACCGCGCACGTCTCGGTCGAATACGCCGTGTCCGCGCTCCGCGCGCAGGCCGACGAGTTCCTCACCAAGCCGCTCGACACCGCCCGCCTCGTCGAGGTCGTGCAGCGGCTCGCCGCGGAGGGGCGACGACGGAGGGACGACGGTCGCCGCAAGGAGATCGTGCTCGCGGTGGGCGCGCATCCGGACGACGTCGAGATCGGCGTGGGCGGCGCGCTGTCCGCCCACGCGGCGGCGGGCGACGACATCACCATCCTCACCCTCTCGCGCGGGGCGCGCGGCGGCGACGCCGACAGCCGCCAGAGCGAATCGCTCGCCGCGGCCGAGATGCTCGGCGCCCGGCTCTTCCTCAAGGACCTCGTCGACACGGAGATCTCGGGCGGCGGCTCGACCGTCCGCCTCATCGAAGAGGTGGTGGAGCAGGTGCAGCCGACGATCGTCTACACCCACACGGAGCACGACCGGCACCAGGATCACCGCGCCGTCAACGAGGCGACGACCGTCGCCACGCGGCGGGTGGGCACCGTGGCCTGCTTCCAGAGCCCGTCGTCCACCATCGACTTCCGCCCCACCCGCTTCGTGCGCATCGACGGCTACGTGGAGCAGAAGCTGCGTCTGCTCGCCTGCTTCGACTCGCAGGCCACCAGCCGCTCCTACCTCGACCCCGACTTCGTGCGGGCGACCGCGCGCTACTGGTCGCGGTTCGGCGAGGGAGAAGCCGTGGAACCCCTCGAGATCGTCCGGGAGACCGCCGCGTTCGTCGGCGCCCACCAACTCGCCCGTCAGGAGGGCTGACATGGCACGCATCCTCGTCACCGGTGCGGGAGGCCCCGCGGGCGTCGCGGTCATCCGCTCGCTGCTGCGCCGCCCCGACCTCACCGTGCTCGCGGCCGACATGGACGGCTGGGCGGCGGGGCTCTACCTCGTCCCCGCCGCGCATCGTCGGCTCGTGCCGCCGGGCCGCGACGACGACTTCGTGCCCGCTCTGGTCCGCATGGTCGCCGATGACGCCCTCGACCTCGTCATCTCCACGGTCGACGTGGAGCTCGCCGCCCTGGCCGA
>DAMDKH010000048.1:0-10819 GCA_032099965.1 Microbacterium sp. | reverse complement strand
GGCTGCGCGACGCCGTCGGCGACGAGGCCGTGGACCGCATGCTGGTCGCGACGCCCGCCCGCCTCTTCGACCTCGCGGGCTGAGCGGCCCCCGGTCCGCGGCACGGCCCCTTCCACCCCCACCGCACCCCCGATGAAGGAGCACCGATGACCGAACCGACCATCCTCTACGCCGAGTTCACCGCGCGCCCGGGCCGCGGCGACCGGATCGCCGCGCTGCTGCACGACTTCGCCGACACCGTGCGCGCCGAGGAGGGCAACGTGCTCTTCGACGCCACGCGCCTCGTCGACGACCCCGACCGCTTCTTCGTCTACGAGGTGTACCGCGACGACGACGCCTTCCAAGCCCACCTCGCCGCCCCCTCCGGGGTGCCGTTCAACGAGGCCCTGCAGGAGCTCATCGTCGAACCCTCGTCGCAGCTCACCTTCCTCCGCCGCGTCTGACGCGACGCCGGCGCACGCGAAGAGGCCCCCCACCAGGTGGTGGAGGGCCTCTCGTCGGAGATCAGATCACTGGTACAGGACCGCGGCGATCTTCTCGTCCTCGAGGTTCGACTTGTCGTACCAGTACGAACCGGTGTCGTAGAACTCGTCGACCGAGTCGCCGTTGGCGGCGTCGTACGCGGCCTGCACGACCTGCGCGCCGATGCCGATCGGGTCCTGCGTGATGGCGCCGGCCATCGTGCCGTCCTTGATCGCGTTGATCTGAGCCGCACCGGAGTCGAATCCGATGATGGTCAGCTTGCCCTTCTCGAGACTCAGCTCGTTCACGGCGTTGACGACGCCGATGGCGGAGCCCTCGTTGGTGCCGTAGATGCCCTTCAGGTCGGGGTGGGCGGCGATCATGGCCTTGGCGATGTCGGCCGACTTCAGGTGGTCGCCGTCGCCGTACTGCACGTCGACGATCTCGATGTCGGGGAAGTCCGCCTCGATCTTCTCGACGAAGCCGTCACGACGCTCGACACCGGTCGAGTTGATCTGGGAGTGGCCGACGATGGCGACCTCGCCCTTGCCGCCGATCAGCTCGGCCATGTGCTCTGCGGCGAGCGCACCGGCGACCTTGCTGTCGGTCGCGGCGAGGCTCAGGCCCACGTCGCCGTCGCACGGGGCGTCGAAGTAGACGACCGGGATGTCGGCGGCCTTGGCCTTGTCGAGGTACGGGACGCAGGCCTCGGGGTCGAGGGCGGCGTACGCGATGGCGTCCGGGGTCTTGTCGATGGCCGTCTGCAGCATCTGCAGCTGCGCGTCGACCTCGGTCTCGGCGGCGGGGCCCTCGAAGGTGATGTCGACGCCGAGCTCGGCGGCCTTCTCCTCGGCACCCTTCTTGACGGCCTGCCAGAACTGGTGCTGGAAGCCCTTCGAGACGAGTGCGATGTACATCTTGTCGCCGCTGCCCTCGCTGCCGCTGCCGGCGCTGCCGCCGTTGCTCGAGCACCCGGCGACGGCGATCGCCGCCGTGGCGATCAGTGCCGCGAATGCGGTCTTCTTGCCGAACTTCATGGAAACTCCGTTGTTTGTGATGAGCGTCGGCCCAGGAGCCGACGGGGGGACATTCGTGGTGCGGTGTGCCGGTGCGGATCGCTCCGCGGGTCATCGGCCGGGTCGCCGATCGGGGGCGGCGGGCACGGTCGCCGCCTCCGGGGTCAGGTGCGTGCGCGGTTGCGCAGCGAGTCGAAGAACACCGCGATGAGGATCACGATGCCGACGACGATGTTCTGCCATTCGGACTGGATCGACATGATGCGGAGGCCGTTGACGAGCACGCTCATGATGAGGGCGCCGATGACGGTGCCGAGGATCGAGCCGCGTCCGCCGAGCAGCGAGGTGCCGCCGATGATGACGGCCGCGATCGCCTGCAGCTCGTAGCCGGTGCCGATCTGCGGCTGGGCCGAGTCGAGGCGCGAGGCGATGATGACGCCCGCGATGCCGGTGAAGGCGCCCGCGAACATGTAGACGAAGATCGTCCACCGGCGCGTGTTCACACCGGAGAGGCGGGTGGCCTCCTCGTTCGAGCCGATCGCGAAGGTGTAGCGCCCGAGCAGCGTCTTCGACAGCACGAGGTAGGCGACGACGGCGAGCACGAGCGTGATGAGCACCGCGTTGGGCAGGCCGGGGATGAGGGTGCCGAGGGCGATCTGCTTGAAGTCCGGCGCGGAGCTGGAGAAGTAGATCGGTGCGACGCCCGAGATGACGAGGGCGAGACCGCCGGCGATCATCATCATCGCGAGGGTCGCGATGAACGGGGGCAGCCGGAGGAACGTGATGTTGAGTCCGTTCACGAGCCCCATCAGGATGCCGGTGAGGATGCCGCCGAGCACGCCGACCACCACGGGCAACCCCATGTTGGTGATGAACACACCGGTCATCACCGAGCAGAGCGCCATGCCGGTGCCGAGCGACAGGTCGATGCCACCGGTGATGATGACGAACGTCGTGCCGAGGGCCAGGATGCCGATGACGGCGGTGGAGAGCAGGATGCCCGACACGTTGTTCCAGGTGAGGAAGTTCGGGCTGGCGATCGAGAAGAAGATGAACAGCACGACGAGCGTGCCGAACGCCAGCGACTGCTGCACCTGACGGCGGAGGAACCCGCCGATGTCGCGCTTGTCGGTGTTCTCCGCGACGGCGGTCTGGATGATCGTCGTCGTCGACGACCCGTTCTGCGGGGTGCTCATCAGTCTTCCTCCCCATGGGCTGCGAGTTGCATGATCTTCTCCTGGCTGGCTTCCTCGTTGCGCAGCGTTCCGGTGATCCGGCCGTTCGCGAACACGGCGATGCGGTTCGCGACGCGGAGGATCTCGGGCAGCTCCGACGAGATGACGATGATGGACTTGCCTGCATCAGCGAGCTGCTGCATGAGGCGGTAGATCTCCTCCTTGGCTCCGACGTCGATGCCTCGGGTGGGCTCGTCGAAGATGAGGATGTCGCAGTCGCGCATCAGCCACCGGGCGATGACGACCTTCTGCTGGTTGCCGCCCGAGAGCAGCTTGACGACCTGGTTCACCGAGGGCGTCTTCACCCGCAGCTGCTGGACGTACTCCTTGGTGCGGTTCTTGGCCTTGCCGTCGCCCATCCATCCGATCCCGTTGGCGTAGGAGCCGAGCGAGGCGAGGACGGTGTTGAAGGTGACGTCCTGTTCGAGCATGAGCCCGAGCAGCTTGCGGTCCTCGGAGAGGTAGCCGACGCCGTGCTTGACGGCATCCGCGGGCTGCGAGATGCGGGCGGAGCGGCCGGCGATGGTGATGGTGCCGCCGTCGCTCGGGTCGGCGCCGATGATCGCGCGCGCGGTCTCGGTGCGGCCGGCGCCCATGAGGCCGGCGAAGCCGAGGATCTCGCCCTTGTGCAGCTGGAACGAGACGTCCTTGAGCAGGCTCTTGGTCGACAGGTCCTGCACGCTTAGCACCACCGGGTCGTTCAGGTGCTCGCGGGCCGTGGGGCGCGTGCCCTCGTCGATCGGGCGGCCGACCATCATCTCGATGATGCGCGGGATGCTGACCTCGGACTTCTCCAGTGATCCGATGTATGCCCCGTCTCGGAGCACCGTCACCCGGTCGGCCAAGCGGCGCAGCTCGTCCATCCGGTGGGAGATGTAGACGATGCCGGTGCCCGACGCCTTGAGCTGCTCGATGAGCACGAACAGGGTCTCGACCTCGGAGTCGGTGAGGGCCGAGGTCGGCTCGTCCATGATGAGCACCTTGGCGTTGAACGACAGGGCCTTGGCGATCTCGACCATCTGCTGCTCGGCGACCGTGAGCTCCCCGACCAGCTGGCGCGGGTCGAGGTGGATGCCGAGGCGCTGGAGCAGCGCCGACGTCTGCGCGTTGAGGCGGCGCTCCGACAGGAAGGGGCCGACCTTGGGCTCGCGGCCCACGAAGATGTTCTGCGCGACGGTCAGATCGGGCATCAGGTTGAGTTCCTGATGGATGATCGTGATGCCGAGCTCCTGGGCCTGGAGCGGGCTGGTGAGCTCGACCTCTCGGCCCTCGAACGAGATGGTGCCCTCGTCCTTGGTGTAGATCCCCGAGAGGATCTTCATGAGCGTCGACTTGCCGGCGCCGTTCTCGCCCACGAGCACGAGGACCTCGCCTGCGCGCACCTCGAGGTGCACGTCCTTGAGCGCCTGGACACCGGGGAATCCCTTGCTGATGCCCTCGACTCTGAGGATGGGATCACTCACGTGCCTCACCTGCTTCCTTGAAGGTCCTGAATCCTGCTGCTCTCACCCGACGGGGTTAAACATCGGATCAATTGTGTCCTTCCGCGGCCTCCCGCGCAAGTTGTATCTAAATGTATCTAACGAGGCGGAGGAGGGGAAGACCTGTAATAACATCTTGGTCACGGCTTCCCTCTCCACCCGGGGTCAGTGCAGGCGGATGCTGTCGACCGCGACGAGCTTGTCGCGGATGAAGGCGTTCGCGTGCGCACCGAGCTCGACGTTGTCGGTCCACAGGTTGCGCCAGATCCCGAGCATCCGGCTGAGATCGGGGGCGACAACGGCCGACGAGAACGACTCGAACACGATCGGGCCGTCGTAGCCGATGCGGCCCAGCGCCTTGAAGAAGGTGTCGAAGTCCACCGAGCCGGTGCCGAGGTAGCCGCGGTGGCTCTCGCCGATGTGCACGTACCGCAGCTGCGGGGCGGCATCGAGGACCGGCGCGAACATATCCGACTCCTCGATGTTCATGTGGTACGTGTCGAGGTGCACGCCGAGGTTGGGGCGATCGATCTCCCCGACGAAGGCGACCGCCTGCCGGGCGGTGTTGAGCACGTTCGTCTCGTAACGGTTGACGACCTCCAGGGCCACCTGCACCCCGCGCTGCGCGGCATGGTCGGCGACCTTCGCGATCGCCCGGCGGCTGCTCTCCAGCCCCTCGGCGGTGACCGGCTCCATGTACTTCTTCATGGCGCTGTAGATCACTCCGCAGAAGTGCGTGCCGCCGAGGTCGGCCAGCACGTCGACGGCCTTGAGCAGCAGCGCCTCTCCCGCGGCCACCACGGCCGGGTCGGAGCTGGTGACGTCGGTCGCCTCCGAGAGCCCGAGCGACGCGCTGACGGCCAGGCCGTGCTCGGCGAGGGCCTCCTTGGCGGCGGCGACATCGAACGAGAACGGGTCCATGAGGGGGAACTCGATGAGGTCGAACCCGGCCTCCTTCGTCTTCTCCACCGACAGGCGGATGCCGTCGGCGTCGAAGTTCCCTGTCCAGACGAGCCCGTGGCAGCCGATGTTCATGCGATCCCTCGAGACGGGTGTGCGGCACCGTCGCCTCTGCCGATTGGCACGTGCCAACTCGGTGTGCAGGTCACGCTATGCGGGGCATCCGACACCTGTCAAGAAGATTCTTGTAACGTGCCAATAACGTCGCTACGCTGATGCCATCCGCCCGGGTCCCGTGCCCGCATCCGCTGACGGAGGACCGATGCCCGCGAGCGTCAAAGACGTCGCCGCCCTGGCCGGCGTCTCATCGTCGACCGTCTCGAACTACCTCAACCACCCGCACGTCCTGGGCGAGGCGAGCCGCGAGCGCGTCCGTGCCGCGATCGAGCAGCTCGGCTACGTGCCCAACGAATCGGCCAGGCAACTCCGCGCCGGAGCGAGCAAAGCGCTCGCGCTCATCCTGCTCGACGCCTGGCTGCCGTACTTCCACGAACTCTCCCGCGGGGTCGAAGACGTCGCCCGCGAAGGCGGATGGTCGCTCTTCTTCAGCAACAGCAACCGGGATCGCGTGCAGGAGCGCCGCAACCTCGACATGTTCGAGGCCCACCGCGTGCAGGGCATCATCATCTACCCCCTCGACGACGTCGTGCCGCGCCTCGAGACACTCGCCGAACGCGGCATCCGCAGCGTCGTCGTCGGTCCCATCCGCCCGTCCCGCTCCGTCGCATCCGTGCTGTTCGACGACGTCGGAGGCGGGAGGCTCGCCGGCGAGCACCTGCTCGGCATCGGACGCCGGCGTCTCCTCTTCCTCGGGAGTCCGGCCGTCAGCCAGTCGAACGATCGCCTCGCCGGTCTGCACGCGGCGGTCGCCGGCGCCGACGTCGAGGTGCGCGGGGAAGACGTCGCCCAGCTCACCACCGAAGACGGCATGCGGGCCGGCGAGCGCCTCGCCGCCCTCCCGCCCGACGCCCGTCCCGACGCGGTGTTCGCCGCGAACGACATGGTGGCGCTCGGCGTGCTCACCGTGCTGCTTCGGCACGGCATCCGCGTACCGGAGGACATCGCGATCGTCGGGTTCGACGACGTCGCCCAGGCCCACCAGGGCGTGGTCCCGCTCACCAGCATCCGCCAACCGGGCTACGAGATCGGCCGCGCCGCCGGAGCCGTTCTGCTGCAGCAACCCGCCGATCCCACCGCTCCCCCGCCCGCCATGACGCCGTTCGCCGCCGAACTCATCATCCGCGAGTCCACCGCCGGCCGCTGACCTCGCCCCCTTCCCCACCCGGGCTCCTCGCGCCGCCCGCCTCCCCCGGGCTCCTCGCGTCCACCGCCGCGCCATAACTCAGGACCGTCGTGACCCCACGCGCATCGGAACCGTGCGGAACCCCGCACCCGCTCGGGCCACCTCCGCAGCCTTCCCCTCCCGAGCCGTGCCACAACTCAGGACCGAACGCTGCGACACGCCGATCCGCGGCTCCCCGGCCCCGAAAAACGCCGGGAGGTCCTGAGTACGTGCCCCGCCCCCGCACCGACCCGACCCCGACCCGACCCCGACCGACTCCGACCGACGCCGCCGGCACCCGACGCCCGCCCCCGCGCGTCCTGAGTTGCGGCAGCCCCCTCCCGCCACCGGGGGTCGACCGAGCGGCTTCAGGCGGAGGGGTGCCCGACCACGCCCTTGCGCAGCAAGGCGTTGCCGTACTTGCGGGTCTCGCCCGTGCGCACGAGGAGGTAGGCGTCCTTCGCCACGGCGTAGTAGTCGAAGCGCTCGACGAACCGGGTCGTCTCGGGCACGGTGCCCGCGGCCGTCATGAGCTCGTGCTGCACGTCGAGCACCTCGCCGTCGGCCGACTCCATGAGGTCGAGTCCCGGGGCGTCGTCGAGGGGAAGCACGGTCCGGATCGCGGCGACGACCTCGGGCGTGGTGGTGCCGGGCAGGTCGACCACGCGCGTACCGATGCCCCAGGCGGGGAAGTGCGCGTCGGCGACGACGACGGCGTCGGAGTGGCCCATGCGGTCGAGGTGCAGCAGCAGTTCGCCGGTGAGCAGGGGGTGGATGCCTTCGAGCACGGATGCTCCTCTCGGTGGTGGTGCGCGGCCGCACGATTCGGGTCCGCACGGCCGCGGGTCTTCGGGGGGTCAGCCGGCGGGGATGAGCCCCTCTGCGGCGAGGTTCTGCCACAGAGCCGCCGGGATGTCGAGGGCGGCGTACTCCGCATTCTGCCGCAGCTGGGCGGGGCGACTGCCGCCCACGATGACCGACCGCACCTCGGCGGCCTGCAGGGGGTACTGGATGGCGGCGGCGGGCAGCGGCACGTCGTGGTCGGCGCACACGGCGGCGATCCGCACGAGCCGGTCCCACAGCTCGTCCGGCAGTTGCCCGTACTCGTAGCGGCCGTCGCGGCGGGGTTCGCTCGCGGCGAGCAGCCCGGAGTTGAACACGGATGCCGCGACGATGCCGGTGCCGGTCTCGCGGCAGGCGGGCAGCACGTCGACCGCGGCCGGCTGCTCGAGCAGCGTGTAGCGTCCGGCGACCATGATGAGGTCGAGGTCGGCCCTTCGCACGGCGGTGGCGAGGGCATCCGACACCATCGATCCGATGCCGATCGCGGCGACCTGTCCGTCGGCGCGCAGCTGCTCCATCGCGGGGAAGGCCTCGGCGAGCGCGAGGTCGAGGTCGTGCCGTTCGGGGTCGTGCAGGTAGAGCAGGTCGATGCGCTCGATGCCGAGCCGTTCCCGCGACTCGTCGAGGCTGGTGCGGATGCCGTCGGCCGAGAAGTCCCACACCCGCTGCAGGTCGTCCGGCACGTGGAAGTCGTTGGCCGTGTCGAGCCCGCCGGCGTAGGCGGGGTTCGGCCGCAGCAGCCGGCCGACCTTGGTCGAGAGCACGTACTCGTCGCGCGGCTTGGTCTGGAGGAAGGCGCCGAGACGACGCTCCGACAGGCCGAGGCCGTAGTGCGGTGCGGTGTCGAACGAGCGGATGCCGCTCTCCCAGGCCGCGTCGAGCACGGCCCAGGCGTCGTCGTCGCTCAACGCGCGGAAGAGGTTGCCGACGTTCGCGGCGCCGTAGCCGAGGGTGGGCAGAGCGGGCAGTGCGACGGCGCGGTCAGGCGACGACATGCGCGCCCGTCCAGGTATACGTGCGGATGCTGTCGGCCTTCATCTCCATGCCCGATCCGGGCGCGAGCGGGGCCATGTACGAGCCGCCGCGGATGTCGGTGGGCACGACGAAGTGCTCGTGCAGGTGGTCGACGAACTCGATCATGCGGCCCTCGCGGGTGCCGGTGACGGCCACGAAATCGAACATCGACAGGTGCTGCACGGCCTCGCACAGGCCGACGCCGCCGGCGTGCGGGCAGACCGGCACTCCGAACTTCGCCGCGAGCAGCAGGTTGGCGATGTTCTCGTTGACGCCGGCGACGCGCACGGCGTCGATCTGCATGACCGCGATCGCGTCGGCCTGCAGCAGCTGCTTGAAGATCATGCGGTTCTGCGCGTGCTCACCGGTGGCGACGCGGATGGGGGCGACGCCGCGGGCGATCTCGGCATGGCCGAGGATGTCGTCGGGGCTGGTGGGCTCCTCTATCCAGGCGGGGTGGAATTCGGCGAGCGCGTTCACCCACTCGATCGCCTCCGACACCTCCCAGCGCTGGTTGGCGTCGATGGCGATCGGGAAGTCGGGGCCGCAGACCTCGCGGGCCTTGCGGAAGCGGCGGATGTCGTCGTCGAGGTCGGCGCCGACCTTGAGCTTGATCTGCGTGAAGCCGTCGGCCATGGCCTCCCGCGCGAGGCGTTCGAGCTTCTCGTCGGAGTAGCCGAGCCAGCCGGGGCTGGTCGTGTAGCCGGGGTAGCCGGTGGCGAGCAGTTCGCTCTCCCGCTCGCGGCGTCCCGGCTCGGCGGCGCGGAGGATGGCGAGGGCCTCATCGCGGGTCAGGGCGTTGGTGAGGTAGCGGAAGTCGACGAGGTCGACGAGCTCCTCGGGGCTCATACGGGCGAGGAGCTGCCACAGGGGCAGGCCCGCGCGCTTCGCCTTGATGTCCCACAGCGCGTTGATGGCGGCGCCGATCGCCATGTGCATGACGCCCTTCTCGGGGCCGAGCCAGCGCAGCTGCGAGTCGCCGATGAGCTCGCGGAACGTGCCGCCCATGTCGTCGAGGAGCGACTCGAGCTCGCGTCCGACGAGGTGGCCGGCGAGCGCGTCGATCGCCGCGACCTGCACGTCGTTGCCGCGCCCGATGGTGAACACGAACGCGTGACCCTCGATGCCGTCTTCGGCGTCGGTGCGCACGATCACGTAGGCCGCGGAATAATCGGGGTCGGGATTCATCGCGTCGGAGCCGTCCAGGCTCAACGACGTGGGGAAGCGGATGTCGGTGGTGTCGAGTGCGACGATGCGGCTCACGGGTGCGGTTCCTCTCGAGCGCGGGACGAGAACCCGCACGGATCCCTTGGAGTGTAAACATCCGATGTCTATACTGTCAACGACGATGGTCGTCCCTGGGCGGCCCCCCGAAGGATCAGGAGAATCATGAAGTTCGCGCGGCTGGGCACCCCCGGAGAAGAGATCCCCGTCCTGGTGGAGGGTGATCGCCACTTCGATCTCCGCCCCCTGACATCCGATGTGAACGGCGAATTCCTGGCCGGTGATGTCGTGGCCCGGGTGACCGCGGCCCGCGAGGCCGACGAGCTGCCCGAACTCGACGGCGCCGCCGATCTGCGCATCGGCGCCCCCATCGCGCGCCCGAGCGCGGTCATCTGCATCGGCATGAACTACGCCGCGCATGCGGCCGAGTCCGGCTCCGAGCCGCCGACCATCCCGATCCTCTTCCTCAAGACCCCGAACACCGTCGTGGGTCCGAACGACACCGTGACGATCCCCCGCGGCAGCACGAAGACCGACTGGGAGGTCGAACTCGGCATCGTCATCGGCACCCGCGCCGCCTACCTCGACTCCCCCGACGAGTCGATGGCGCACGTCGCGGGCTTCGTGCTCGCGAACGACGTCTCCGAGCGCGACTTCCAGATGGCGGTCTCGGGCGGCCAGTGGTCGAAGGGCAAGATCGCCGCGGGCTTCAACCCCACCGGCCCGTGGCTCGTCACCCCCGACGAGGTGGACCACCACGCCCTCGGCCTGCGCAGCTTCGTCAACGGCGAGCCGCGGCAGGACTCGAACACGAGCGACATGATCTTCGACGTCGAGACGATCGTGCACCACCTCTCGCAGTACGTGACGTTGGAGCCGGGCGACCTGATCCTCACCGGCACCCCGCAGGGCGTGGCCCTCTCGGGCAACTTCCCCTACATCGCCCCGGGCGACGTCGTGGAGGTCGAGATCGACGGCCTGGGCCACCAGCGCCAGGAGTTCGTGGCCTGGGAGGCGGCGAAGTGACCGGCGCGCTCGACGGACTCGTCGCCATCGTCTCCGGCGGCGCCTCCGGCATCGGCGCCGCGATCGCCGACCGCCTGCACGCCGACGGCGCACGCATCGCGGTGCTCGACCGCGACACGTCGGGGGCGGATGCCCGCTTCTCGGCCTTCCTCGCCGACGTCTCCGACCGCGCCAGCGTCGACGCCGCCGTGGCCGCTGTGGCGGAGGAGTTCGGCCGCATCGACATCGTCGTCAACAACGCCGGCGTCGGCGCGCAGGGCGACATCGCCGCGAACG
>DAMDKH010000047.1:5001-10879 GCA_032099965.1 Microbacterium sp. | reverse complement strand
GCGGCGCACGATGCCGTGCAGATCGACGGCCGGCTCGGGATGCTCGGCGGCGCGAGCGGAGGGCAGGAGGGCGGGGTGGGTCATGTCTCCAGTGAAGCGGGGGCGGCGCCGCGCGGCCGGAGGGCGATGTCACGCCGTGCGGATGACATCCGTCATGAGAGCGCCGTTTTCGGCGCTGCACGTCCGTTCGACTACTCTGCATCGGGTGACTCTGCAGAAGACCCAGGAAGAACCGCACCTCCGGCGAGCGCTGAGCAACCGCCACATCCAGCTCCTGGCGATCGGCGGAGCCATCGGCACCGGCCTGTTCATGGGCAGCGGACGCACGATCTCCGTCGCCGGCCCGTCGGTGATCTTCGTGTACATGATCATCGGCTTCATGCTGTTCTTCGTCATGCGCGCCATGGGCGAGCTGCTGCTCTCGAACCTGAAGTACAAGTCGTTCAGCGACTTCGCGAGCGATCTGCTCGGGCCGTGGGCGGGGTTCTTCACCGGCTGGACGTACTGGTTCTGCTGGGTCGTGACGGGGGTGGCCGACGTGATCGCGATCGCGGGATACACCGACACGCTCTTCCCCGGCATCCCGTTGTGGATCCCCGGCGTCGCCGTCGTGGTGATCCTCCTCGCGCTCAACCTGCCCTCCGTCGCCGCGTTCGGCGAGATGGAGTTCTGGTTCGCCCTCGTCAAGATCATCGCGATCGTCGCTCTCATCGTCACCGGCCTGGTGATGATCCTCACCGGGTTCTCGCACGACGCCGGCACCGCGAGCTTCGCCAACCTCTGGGACCACGGCGGCATGTTTCCCCACGGCTTCCTCGGGTTCGTCGCCGGATTCCAGATCGCCGTGTTCGCCTTCGTCGGGGTGGAGCTGGTGGGGACCGCCGCCGCCGAGACGAAGGATCCCGAGCGCAACCTGCCGCGAGCGATCAACGCCATCCCCATCCGGATCCTGCTCTTCTACGTGGGCGCGCTGGTCATCCTCATGGCGGTGACCCCTTGGACCGAGTACGTGGCCGGGGAGAGCCCGTTCATCGCGATGTTCGCGCTCGCGGGCCTCGGGATCGCCGCGACCGTGGTGAACCTCGTCGTCCTCACCTCGGCGATGTCGAGTGCGAACTCGGGCATCTACTCCACATCGCGAATGGTGTTCGGCCTGGCGCAGGACGGCGAGGCCCCGCAGGTGTTCGGTCGACTGTCGCGGCGTCGCGTGCCGCAGAACGCCCTCTTCCTGTCGTGCATCCTGCTGCTCTCCGGCGTCGTGCTGCTCTACGCGGGGAAGGACATCGCCACGGCCTTCGAGATGGTCACGACGGTCTCGGCCGTGTGCTTCATGTTCGTCTGGACGATCTTCCTGCTCAGCTACCTCTCCTACCGCCGCACCCGCGCCGACCGCGCGGCCGTGTCACGCTTCCGCCTTCCCGGCGGCCGGGCCATGGTGTTCGTGGTGCTGGCGTTCTTCGTCTTCATCCTCTGGGCGCTCACGACGCAGCCCGACACCCTGCGGGCGCTGCTGGTCACGCCCCTCTGGTTCGCCGTGCTCGTCGTGGCGTGGCTGTTCGTGCGGCGTTCGCCGACGCACCTGCAGCGGCACGCGGCACACATGGCCCACCTGCGCAGCGACGACGCGGACGACACCGACGACTGACGCGGTCCGCGCCGCAGCCCGCCGCGCACCGCCCGGTGCCCGCGCGGGGAGGGACGCTATCATTGACGGGTGCATGGCGCACGCGGCGAGCGGGACGACCCGACTCGCGTCATCACCCGGGGACGGCCCCAGGAAAGAACGGGATGATGACCCTCTCCGTCGTGAAGAATCTCGTCGGTCCGGCCGACCTCGCACGCATCGCCCTCGGCTGGGGCGCGTGGGCGGCCGTGCTCCTCGCCCATCCGCTGCTCATCGCACCCGTGCCGGCTGCGCTCCTGCTCGTCGCGCTGGGCGTGATCGTGGCGGTGATCCTGGTCTGCGCCTTCGGGGTCGTGACCCAGGCCGAGGCGCTCGCCCGGCGCCTGGGTGACCCGTACGGATCCCTCGTGCTGACCCTCTCGATCGTGCTCATCGAGGTCATCCTCATCTCGGCCGTGATGCTCGGACCGGGTGAGCATGAGACCATCGCGCGCGATTCGGTGATGGCGGTGTCGATGATCATCCTCAATCTCGTCATCGGGCTCGCCCTCCTCGTCGGCGGGCTGCGACACGGCGGCCTCGCCCCCCACCGCACCGGCACGTCGGTCTACCTCTCGATGCTCGTCGTGCTCGTCGTCCTGGGATTCGGACTGCCCGCGCTGCTCGGTGACGGCGGCGCCCTCGCTCTCCCGCAGGAGATCCCGGTCGTGGTGCTGACCCTCGGGCTCTACGCGTTCTTCCTGTTCCGGCAGATGGGTGCGCAGGCCGACGACTTCACCGAGGTCGGCCGGCCCCGGCCCGCGGGGGCCGGTGACGGCCGCTCACGGTCCGGCATCCGCGAGGTCCTCGCCGCACACCGCGCGGAGATCGTCGTGCGCCTCGGCGTGCTCGTGCTCACCGTCGTGCCGATCGTGCTGCTCTCGCACGACATGGCGGCCCTCCTCGACGACGGACTCGGCCGCCTGGGCGCGCCCTCCGCCCTCGCCGGAGTGCTGATCGCGGCGATCGTCTTCCTCCCGGAGTCGCTGACGGCGATCCGTGCCGCCCTGGCCGGAGAGGTGCAGCGCGTGGTCAACCTCTGCCACGGTGCACTGGTGTCGACGGTGGGGCTCACCATCCCGGTGGTCCTGGTGATCGGGATGCTCACCGATCAGCGCGTGGTCCTCGCCGAGTCGCCGGCGAACCTCGTGATGCTCGCGACGACGCTCGTGCTCTCGGTCGCCACCTTCTCGGCACGACGGGTCACCGCGACGCACGGTGCGGTGCATCTCGTGCTGTTCGCCGCGTACGGCATCGTGCTGTTCCGCTGAGCACCCCGAGGGCGCGCCCCGGACGGGGTCAGTCGCCGCGGGCGCCCGAGATCGCCTCCGGCGTCTCCCTGACCTCTTCGATGAGCTGGATGCCGCCGCTCGAGTTCGCGGTGTGCATGAGCTCCTCGACCCAGCGCATGTTGAGCTCCGGCGTCTCGGGGTCGTCGAACACGAACCGGATCGGGATCGCCGGGTGCAGCCAGATCGTCGAGCGACCGACCGGGTCGCCCTCGGGGTGGCGCCAGGAGAGCGTGAAGCTCTCGTTGCGACGGAGCTTGGTGGCGATGACGACCTTCAGGTGCGCCAGCGCGCGATCCTCGATGTGGATCGGCTCAGCGCTCTCGCCGTAATGCAGCATGCCCATATGACCGACTTTAGTGGGAAGGCGGAGGGCCTGCAGCACTCGGCACGCCCGCCGGGCGCGCCGAGGGATGGAGACCACGAAGGCCCGCTCCCCAGCTGCGGGAACGGGCCTTCGTGTTGAGAGCCGACTACGGGACTCGAACCCGTAACCCCCGTATTACAAGTACGGTGCGCTACCAATTGCGCCAAGTCGGCGGATGCCCCACCAGCTTAGCGATGGCGGCTGTCGATCCCGACTCCGGGCGCCCGGCTCAGGACGCCGGAGTGCTGGTCGGGGTCGGGGTCGGCGTCGGGCTCTCTGTGGCCTTGTACGACGCCTCGCTGGAGGCGGTGAGCACGAACGACGAGAACTCCGAGGGGTCGTCGAGCGCGCCGACGTAGGCCTCGCCGTTCACGACGACCATGGGGGCCGACGACAGCACGAGGTCGTCGGAGCCGGCGAGCGGCCCGTCGAGCGCCCGAGTGGTGGCGTCCTTCGCCCATCCGAGGAAGTCGCCGTCGACGATGCAGGACCGCACCTTCTTGGCATCGGCGACGCCCACGGCACCGGCGAGGTCGGCGAGCTCGGTGTCGGACATGCCGTCGGTGTTGATCTTCGGCTGGTCGCCGAGCAGCTCGTGGTTGTAGGCGTAGAACTGGTCGGGCGAGTGCGTCGCGACGCACGCCGCGGCCGCAGCCGACCGCAGCGAGTACTTGGTGCCGTTGGAGCTGGCCGTGAGCAGGGCGACCGGGTGGTAGGTCACGCTCACCGCCCCCTCGTTGATCCAGTTGGTGAGCAGACGGGAGTTGGCCCGTTCGAACTCGCCGGCGTCGCCCGACAGGTAGTCGACGTAGATGTGGATGTCGACCTTCTGCGACGACGTGGGCTCGGCGGTCGGCTCGGGCGTCGGCTCGGCCGACGCCGCGGCGTCGGTGGGCTCGGCGCTCGGCGTGGAGGTGACCCCCTCGGGGGAGGCCGACGACGCGACGCTCGAGATCACGACGCCGTCGCCGTCCATGCCCGAGGGCGACAGCTGCGGCTTCGACACCTGCGCCGACACGGCCAGCGTCACGGCCGTGCCGATGGCCCCGAGGGCGACCAGCGCCAGGGTCCCGAGGATGATCCGGCGCATGATGCGCGCTCGGGACTGCTGCGCATGCACGCGCTGTGCCTTCTCCCGCACGGCCTCACGCGAGCTGCGAGGCGTGGAGACGTTCGGCGTTTCGTCGCTCGACATCGTTCCTCTTGAGAGTCTCACCGGGGGCAGGGTGGCCCCGACCATCGGTATCGGATGCCCGACGGTCGCCGTGGAAACGGCCAGGTCCGATGCTAGTCACCGCACCTGAGAAATACCCAGGTGAAGGCATCCATGGCATACTGATCGCGACCCGATGAAGGGTCACGGCGGCGACGCTGCCGCTTCCATCACTACGGATCGTCCGGCACGTACCTGCCGGTGAAGGAGAAACATCATGGCATCAGTGACTTTCGACGACGCCACGCGCCTCTACCCCGGCGGAACCCGTCCGGCTGTCGACAAGCTCAACCTCGAGGTCGGAGACGGCGAGTTCCTCGTCCTGGTCGGCCCCTCCGGTTGCGGTAAGTCCACATCGCTCCGTATGCTCGCCGGTCTCGAAGAGGTCAACGCCGGACGCATCCTCATCGGTGACCGCGACGTCACCGACGTGCCGCCGAAGGACCGCGACATCGCGATGGTCTTCCAGAACTACGCGCTGTACCCGCACATGACTGTCGCCGAGAACATGGGCTTCGCGCTCAAGATCGCGGGCGTCGGCAAGGAGGAGCGCGCCACCCGCGTCCTCGAAGCCGCGAAGCTGCTCGACCTCGAGCAGTACCTGACCCGCAAGCCGAAGGCCCTCTCCGGTGGTCAGCGTCAGCGCGTCGCCATGGGTCGCGCGATCGTGCGCCAGCCGCAGGTCTTCCTCATGGACGAGCCGCTGTCGAACCTCGACGCGAAGCTCCGTGTGCAGACCCGCACCCAGATCGCCTCGCTGCAGCGCCGCCTCGGCGTCACCACCGTCTACGTCACGCACGACCAGACGGAGGCCCTGACCATGGGCGACCGCATCGCGGTCCTCAAGGACGGCATCCTGCAGCAGGTGGGCACCCCCCGCGACCTGTACGAGAAGCCGAACAACGTCTTCGTGGCCGGCTTCATCGGCTCGCCCGCGATGAACCTCTTCGAGGCCGACCTCGCCGACGGCGGCGTGCGCTTCGGCACCGAGGTCGTCCCCCTCGACCGCGACACCGCGAACCGCTCGAGCGGCTCGCAGGTCACGGTCGGCGTGCGCCCCGAGGACATCACCGTCGGTCCCGCCGACGGCAAGGGCCTCTCGGTGGTCGTCGACCTCGTCGAGGAGCTCGGCGCCGACGGCTACCTGTACGGCCACGCCGACATCAACGGCAAGCGCACCGACCTCGTCGCTCGCGTCGACGGCCGCAACCACCCGAACGCGGGCGAGACCGTCACGCTGGCCGCCAACCCCGGCCACGTGCACGCGTTCGACCTCGAGACGGGCGACCGCCTCAACGACAAGCCGGTCGTCTCCGCCTGATCGGATTCACCTCGCGCGGCGCGGG
>DAMDKH010000047.1:0-4991 GCA_032099965.1 Microbacterium sp. | reverse complement strand
TCTGTCTCCCCCCTCGCCTCCAGGAGCCTCATGCAGGATTCGCTGCGCATCACCGCCAGCTCGATCGATCCGGGACTGCTCGGACTGCCGTGGTCGACGACACTCGCGCGGTGGCCCTCGGAGCACATCGTGTCGCTCCCCAAGGGGTTGTCCCGCCACCTCGTGCGCTTCGCCGACCTCTCCGGCCGGGTCGTCGCGGTGAAGGAGACCACCGAGGAGATGGCGCGCCGGGAGTACGAGATGCTGGGCAACCTGCGTCGCCTCGATGTGCCGTGCGTCGAGCGCGTCGCCGTCATCGCCGGGCGCACGGATGCCGACGGCGAACCGCTCCCCGCCGCCCTGGTGACCTCGCACCTGCGCTTC
The DNA here is from genome assembly GCA_032099965.1 of Microbacterium sp. Classification (GTDB taxonomy): domain Bacteria; phylum Actinomycetota; class Actinomycetes; order Actinomycetales; family Microbacteriaceae; genus Microbacterium. The sequence continues at coordinate 4,628 of DAMDKH010000047.1, read as the reverse complement.
TCCATGCCTTACCGGGCGCTGTTCACGCAGATCCTCCGCCCCGACACCGCCACCCGTCTCGTCGACGCCCTGGCCCTGCTGCTCGTGCGCCTGCACAACGTCGGGTTCTACTGGGGCGACGTGTCGCTCTCGAACACCCTGTTCCGCCGCGACGCGGGGGCGTTCGCCGCCTACCTCGTCGACGCCGAGACGGGTGAGCTGCACGAGGAGGGCCTGACCCACGGGCAGCGGTCGTACGACCTCGACCTCGCCCGCACGAACATCGCCGGGGAGATCATGGATCTCGCCGCGGGCGGACGCCTCGAGAACGGGGTCGACGCGGTCGCCATCGCCGACGGCATCGTGTCGTCGTACCGCTCGCTGTGGGCCGAGCTCACCGAGCAGGACTCCTTCTCGACCTCCGAGACGTGGCGCATCACCGAACGGGTCGAGCGGCTCAACGCCCTCGGGTTCGACATCGACGAGATGTCCATGACGACGACCGCCGACGGCGCCGTGGTGGAGATCCAGCCGAAGGTCGTCGACGCCGGGCACCATCAGCGCCGCCTCATCCGCCTCACCGGACTCGACGTCGAGGAGAACCAGGCGCGTCGCCTGCTCAACGATCTCGACGAGTTCCGTGCCCGGTCGACGAAGCAGTGGGCCGACGAGGAGATGTACGCGCACGAGTGGCTCACCCGGGTCTTCGAGCCGGTGGTGCGCGCCATCCCCTACGACCTGCGCGCCAAGCTCGAACCGGCCGAGGTCTTCCATCAGGTGCTCGAGCACCGCTGGTACCTGTCGCAGGCGCAGGGGCGACCCGTCCCCCTCGCGGAGGTGCTGACGAGCTACATCAACGACGTGCTGCGCCACCGCCGCGACGAGGCCACGATCATGGGGCCTCCCACCGAGACCATGAGCCTGCCGGTGATCACGGGAGCGACCCCGACCTCCGACGACGAGGACGACGACGAGGTCGACTGGCGCGACCTCGTCTGATCCGGTCGAGCCCGCGCGCGCGAGGGCTCAGTAGCCGACCGTGAACCGCTTCCGGTGGTGGGCGCCCTGCTCGATCTCGTCGACGACGGCGACCGCGAAGTCCGCGCCCGAGATGAAGGAGTTCCCGTCGGCGTCGCGCACGAGCACGTCGCCGCCGTCGCGGTAGTGCCCGGTGCGCTCCCCCTCCGCCCACGGGCCGAACACCTCGGCGGGGTGGATGAAGAACCAGTCCAGATCGTCGGGCGTCGACTCGAGCAGAGCCAGGGAGTCGATGCCGACCTGCGCCTCGTGCCGATACTCCTCGGGGAAGTCCTGGTCGAACAGCCGCGGCCCGCCGGGAGCCACGAGGCTCCCACCCGCTCCGCCGACCACACCGAGGCGCGTGTTCGTTCCCCCGAGCAGATTGGCGACGCCGTCGAGCGCATCGAGGACGCGGTCCTCCATGTCTCCGCGCGGCGACAGCGCAGAGACGACGGCATCCGCCCCCGCGAACATCCCGGCGAGCGGGGCGAGTTCGAGGACGGAGCCCTGGATGTACGTCACGCCCTCCAGGGCATCCGTCGGCACGGAGCGCGAGAGCGCGATGACGTCGTGACCGCGTCGCACGGCCTCGGCAGCGATATGGCGACCGGCGTAACCGGTGCCTCCCAGGACGACGATGCGGCTCATGCGTGCTCTCCTCCGGTGGACGGTGCCTTACGGCTTGGCGGAACGGATCGTGGCGACCTGGTAGAGCGCCACCGACGTCGCGATGCCGACGTTGAGCGACTCGGTCGCCGTCGAGATCGGGATCGAGACGATCTGGTCGCACGTCTCGCGCACGAGCCGCGAGAGGCCCTTGCCCTCGGCGCCGGCCACGATGACGACCGGGCGGTCGGCGAGCTGCAACGAGGGCAGGTCGACGTCGCCGTCTCCCGCGAGGCCCAGGATGAAGACGCCCTGCTTCTTGAAGTCCTTCAGCAGCGACGTGAGGTTGGTCGCGAGCGCGACGGGGAGCCGCGCGGCGGCGCCGGCGCTCGTCTTCCACGCGGCGGAGTTGACCCCCGCCGAGCGACGCTGGGGAAGGATCACGCCGTGGCTGCCGAACGCGGCGGCGGAGCGGATGATCGCCCCGAGATTGCGCGAGTCGGTGATGCCGTCGAGGGCGACGAACAGCGGGACCTGCCCCTTGCCGATCGTGCTCTCGAGCAGATCCTGCGGGTGCGCGTACTCGTAGGGCGGCACCTTGATGGCCACGCCCTGGTGCACACCGTCGAACCCGGCCATCCGGTCGAGCTCCTGGCGGGTGACCTCGAGCACCGGAATGCCGCGGTGCGTGGCGATCGAAAGCATCTCCTTGACGCGGTCGTCCATCTCCACGCGCTGGGCGATATAGAACGCGGTCGCCGGGATCTTGGCCCGCAGGGCCTCCAGCACCGAGTTCCGACCGGTGACCGTCTCGGTGTCGGTGGTGTTGTCCTTGGTGCGCGCCGAGCGGTTCGGGCTGCCGCCGGAGGTCTGACGCTGCCCCGGCTTGCCCTTCCCGCCGGACGCGGCGTAACGCTCGGCCGCGGCCTTGCGCTTGCCCGCCGGATGCCAGGCGCGATCTTCCGCCTTCGGCGTCGGACCGCGACCCTCGAGCGCCTTGCGCCCGAGTCCGCCGGTGCCCTTGCTGGGGCCCTTCTTCTTGCTGTTGCCCGCTCCGGGGCGACCTGGCTTAACCATCGATACTCCAATGAGTTCCGGCCGGAGAGTCCTCCAGCGTGATTCCTGCGGCGGCGATCGCATCGCGGATGCGATCGGCGGCCGCCCAGTCCTTGTCCGCGCGCGCCTGCGCGCGCTGGGTGATCATGGTCTGCACGAGGGCGTCGAGCGTGCGGTGCTCGGCGAGGTCTCCCCCGCTTCCCATGATCTCGTCGAATCCCAGCATCCGCATCATCGCGTCGACCTCGAGGAAGGCGCGCCAGGCCTCGTCGGTCGCGCCGTCGTCGACGGCCGCGTTGCCCCGACGCACGGTCTCGTGCACCACGGCGAGGGCCTGGGGCACTCCGAGGTCGTCGTCCATCGCCGCGGCGAACGCCTCGGGCACGCGGCCGGCGGCCGTCTCGTCCGGCGCTCCGGGCAGCGTGCGGCGCACCCGGGAGACGAAGGTGGTGATGCGGCCGAGTGCTGCCTCGGCCTCCTCCCACGAGGAGTCGGTGAGGTCGAGGCTCGAACGATAGTGGGCGGCGGCGAGGGCGTATCGCACGACCATCGGATCGTGGAGGGCCAGCACGTCGAGCGCGAGGGTGAAGTTGCCGAGCGACTTCGACATCTTCTGCCCGTCGACGGTCACCAGTCCGTTGTGCATCCAGTACCGCGCGAAGCCGTCGCCGGCGGCGGTGGACTGCGCGAGCTCGTTCTCGTGGTGCGGGAAGCGCAGATCGAGGCCGCCCCCGTGGATGTCGAACTCGGCGCCGAGGTAACGCTTCGCCATGGCGGAGCACTCGATGTGCCACCCCGGCCGACCGGCGCCCCACGGCGACGCCCAGGTCGCGTCGTCCGGCTCGTCGGCCTTGGCGCCCTTCCAGAGGGCGAAGTCCTGCGGAGCGCGCTTCCCGCGGGGATCGGCGTCCTCCGCCGCCTCCATCGCGTCGACCGACTGGTGCGTCAGGGTGCCGTACTCCGGCCAGGATCGGACGTCGAAGTAGACGTCGCCGGAGCCGTCGACCGCGGCATATGCGTGGCCTCGCTCGATGAGCCGTGCGATGAGCTCCTGCATCTGGGGAACGGACCCCGTGGCGCGCGGCTCGTAGGTCGGCGCCTGGATGCCGACGGCGGCATAGGCGGCGGCGAACTCCTGCTCGATGCGGTAGGCCAGCGCCCACCACGGCTCGCGGTCGGTCGCGTTGGCGAGCACCTTGTCGTCGATGTCGGTGACGTTGCGCACGAACGTCACCCGTCCGTGGCGGTGCTCCAGCCAGCGACGCAGGAGGTCGAACCCGAGCGCGGCGCGCACGTGCCCGATGTGCGGGCCGGACTGCACGGTGGGGCCGCACACGTACATCGTGACGTTCTGCGCGTCGAGCGGCACGAAGTCGCGCAGGTCCTGCGCGCGGGTGTCGTAGAGGCGGAGAGTCACCGCATAAGCCTACTCGGCCCGCTCGTCGACGTTCAGCGGGAAGACGAGCGCCGTCGCCGTGACGGCGATCCCCTCCCCCCGACCCGGGAATCCGAGACCGTCGGTGGTCGTGGCGGTGACCGACACCGGCGCCCCGCCCAGAGCGTGCGACAGCGCCGCCTCGGCCTCAGCCCGACGCGCGCTGAAACGCGGACGGTTGCCCTGGAACTGCGCCGACACGTTGCCGATGCCGAAGCCGGCCGCGGCGAGCAGCTCCCGCGTGCGGGCGAGGAAGACGGAGGCATGCGCCCCGGCGTACTCGGGATGCGCGGTGCCGAAGTGCTCGCCGATGTCACCGAGTCCGGCGGCACCGAGCAGCGCGTCGACGATGGCGTGGGCCACGGCGTCGCCGTCGGAATGCCCGGACAGCGCCGGTTCCCCCGGCCAGGACAACCCGGCGAGCCAGAGGTCGCCCTCGCCCCCGAACGCATGCACGTCGGTTCCGACGCCGATCCGCGGCAGCACCGCGAGCGGCGAAAGCTGGGCCCCCGCGACGTCCGCGACCGCCGGG
>DAMDKH010000046.1:0-11650 GCA_032099965.1 Microbacterium sp. | reverse complement strand
CCCAGGTCGTGGCACCCATCACCGCCCCGGTGAACGTCGGCGGCAACGCCATCTCCGTCCTCGGAGACAGCGAGACCACCGGCACCACGGGCACCACCGGCACCACCACCCCGGCCACCACGGGCGGCTCGACCACCGGCAGCACCACCACCGGTGACGACAGCACCCTCGGCGGCACCCAGGTCGTGGCACCCATCACCGCCCCGGTGAACGTCGGCGGCAACGCCATCTCGGTCGTGGGTGACAGCGAGTCCACCGGCACCACCACCGGCACCACCACCCCCGCCACGGGAGGCGCGAGCACCGGCAGCACCACCACCGGAGACGACAGCACCCTCGGCGGCACCCAGGTCGTGGCTCCCATCACCGCCCCGGTGACCGTCGGCGGCAACGCCATCTCCGTCCTCGGAGACAGCGAGACCACCAGCACCGGCACCTCCACCCCCGCCACGGGAGGCGCGAGCACCGGCAGCACCACCACCGGAGACGACAGCACCCTCGGCGGCACCCAGGTCACCGCACCGATCACCCTCCCGATCACGATCGGCGGCAACGCCATCTCGGTCGTGGGTGACACCACGGTGACGCCGCCGACCGGCACCACGCCCGGCACCGACCCCGGCACCGACCCCGGCACCGACCCGGGAACCGACCCCGGCACCGACCCGGGAACCGATCCGGGAACCACCCCGGGCACCGAGCCCGGCACGGACGGAATGGTCACCACTCCCGCCACGGGAACGAGCTCCGGCGCCGCCATGGCCCAGGCCATGAGCACCACCGGCTCGGCCCAGACGGGCGAGGCCCTCGCCACGACGGGCGGCGGTTCGCAGCTCGGCCTGGCTCTGGCCGCCGCTCTGCTCCTGTTCACGGGCCTCGGCCTGCTGCGCCGCCGCGCGGCGTAGCGAATCCCCGGCGGTGCGGTGCCCTGGAGGGAGGAGGCATCGCACCACCGGATCGCCGTCACGTGCCGGGCTCGCAGGACCCGGCTCCCCACCGTGACGTGCTCAGGGCGGATGCCCCGTGTCCCCAGCACGGGGCATTCGTCGCGCCCGCGTGCGTCGTGGGCCCGGGCTGCGCTGCTCCCGCCTCGCCACAACTCAGGACCGAACAGCCCTCACCGTCCCAAAACCCGGCGTTCGACCGCGACCGAGGTCCCTGGTCCTGAGTTGTTGCCACGCCGCACGCCGCACCTCGCTCCGCGCCGCCCGACCGGGAGGCCGTTTCCCCCACCGCCCGACTCGGGTCACACCTGTGCGGGTCGAGAGTTCCGCGGCCGACGCCGAGCCCAACTCAGGACGAAGACGTCCCCACCGGGCCGAATGCGGGCACCGGAGCTCTCCAGACCGGTTTTGTCCTGAGTTGTTGCCGCCGCCACCGACGCAACCGACCGACACACCGCGCCCCCCAGCCCAAGCCGAGCCCAGAACCCCACACCCGCGAAACGCCGAACGCCCCCTGTCCCGGAGGACAGAGGGCGTTCGTGCGGTGTCGCTGCTTACTTGGCGGCGACGACCTGCAGGGTGATGACCGCGGTCACGTCGTCGTGAAGACGAACCGTGGCCTCGTGCTCACCGGTGGCCTTGATCGGCGAGGTGATGTGCACCTTGCGCTTGTCGATCTTGCCGAGGCCTGCGGCTTCGACGGCGTCTGCGACGTGCTCGGTCTTGACCGAGCCGAAGAGACGACCGGCAGCGCCGGCCTTGACGGCGAGACGCACCTTGGTGCCCTCGAGGGCGTCCTTCAGTGCGACGGCCTCGTCACGGTCGTGGATCGCACGGGCCTGGCGCGCAGCCTGGATCGATGCGACCTGCTTTTCGCCACCACGGGTCCACGCCGTAGCGAAGCCCTGGGGGATGAGGTAGTTGCGGGCGTACCCGTTCTTGACCTCGATGACGTCTCCGGCGCTACCCAGCCCGGCGACCTCGTTCGTGAGAATCAGCTTTGCCATCTCGATACCCCTTACCGGCCGGCGCCAGCGTAGGGCAGGAGCGCCATTTCGCGCGCGTTCTTGATCGCCGTGGCGATCAGACGCTGCTCCTGCACCGAGACACCGGTGATACGACGGGCGCGGATCTTGCCGCGCTCCGAGACGAACTTGCGGAGGGTGGCGACATCCTTGTAGTCGATGACACCCACCCGGATGGACTTCGCGGGAGCGGTGGGCTTGCCACCCTTCCGCGGCTTGCGGCGGTCGCCGCTCGACTTTCCAGCCATGGTTCTTCCTTAGTTGAGAGCGGATGCGGCCCGTGCGGACCGGATCCAGAAGTTGATCAGAACGGGGTGTCGTCGCCGAAGCTGCCCGGAGTGCTCCAGGCGTCGGCGCTGGTCGACGAGCCGGGCGTGGACCACGGCTCCTCCGACACCTGCTGCTGCTGGGCGGGGCGAGACTGTCCGCCGCCACCGTTCGAGGCCGCCCGGGTGACCTGCGCCGTCGCGTAACGGAGCGAGGGGCCGATCTCGTCGACCTCCAGCTCGATCGCGGTGCGCTGGTTGCCTTCGCGGTCCTGGTAGGAGCGCTGACGCAGACGGCCCTGCGCGATGACGCGCATGCCCTTCGTCAGCGAGCCCGCCACGTGCTCGGCGAACTCCCGCCACACCGACGCGCGGAGGAACAGCGCTTCGCCGTCCTTCCACTCGTTCGCGGCGCGGTCGAAGTTGCGAGGCGTCGATGCGATGGTGAAGTTCGCCACCGGCAGCCCGTTCTGCGTGTAGCGCAGCTCGGGGTCGGCCGTGAGGTTGCCCACCACGGTGATGACGGTTTCGCCTGCCATGGACTCAGGCCTTCGCAGCCTTGGACTTGCGAGCGGCCTTCTCCTCGGAGCGCTTCGCCTCTGCAGCGACCATCGCCTGCGCCTCTTCGGCACGGAGGACCTTGGTGCGCATGATCTGCTCGTTGAGCTTCAGCTGGCGGTCGAGCTCCTGAGTGGCCTCGCTCGTCGCAGTGAAGTTGACGACGGCGTAGATGCCCTCGGACTTCTTCTGGATCTCGTAGGCCAGACGGCGCTTGCCCCAGATGTCGACCTTGTCGATCGAGCCGCCATCGTTGGTGATGACCTTGAGGAACTTGTCGAGCGTAGGTGCGACCTGGCGCTCGTCGACCTCGGGGGTCAAGATGACCATGAGTTCGTACTGGTGCGTCACTTACCCACCTCCTTCGGACTAGAACGGCTTCCGAGGATTTCCCGGAAGCAGGAGGGTGTGTGGCACGTGCCCGCCCGAAGGCAGACAACCTGCTCAGTCTAGCGGACGGAACCCGGAGACCGCACCACGCCCTCGTCTCCGGCTTTTGGCATGCTTGTGCCGGGCCGGTGATCGTCATCGGCCGATGAAGGGGGGACGCCATGCGCGTCAACATGTGGAAGACCGGAGCCATCGTCACGGCGGCGATCCTGCTCACCGGATGCTCGGGCACCGGCGCATCCGACGAGTCGTCCGACAGCAAGCCCAGCAGCTCGAGCGCAGCCGAGGAGACCACGGCTCCCTCGTCGGACTGCCCGGAGCTGAAGGAGGGCGCGACCGTGGACATCACCGCGCTGGCCACCTGCTCGACCGAGCGCATGGACGAGTCGGCGGGTTACGCGGCCACGTCCACCACGCTCGGCATGGAGTCGACGGCCCGGTACAACCCGTCGGAGGATGCCGTGGCGGTCGACTCGTCGATCGGCTCGATGGTCATCATCGGCGACGACGCCTGGGTGAAGAGCCCGTCGAGCGAGTGGCAGGTCGCCGACCCGAACTCCAGCGACCCGATCATCGCCGGTCTCAGCACGGGCGCGGCCACCGCGACGTCGATGGACCCGGCGCAGGCCATCGCGGCGCTGAACGGCGAGTTCACCGTGACCGGCACGGGCGAGCGTCTGGGCGAGAAGGTCTACCTCGTCAGCGGCACCACCGAGACGCAGGGCGTCGCGGTCGACGCGACCTTCGAGGTCACCGAGGACTACATCATCCTCGCCACGATGACCAAGACCGAGGTGCAGGGTCAGCCCGTCGAGTCCTCGCTCGAGATCACCGACTGGGACAAGGCGCAGGACATCGTCGCCCCGATGTGAGCCTCGACCGGCGGAGCGATCCGCCTCCACGAGGGCCCGGTATCCACCACGGATGCCGGGCCCTCGTGCATCCGCCCCGACCGGTTAGGAGGGGACTGATGCGCGGCCTCCGGCGGGCGTAGTGTCGCCCCATGATCACCGACGATCCGGTTCTGACGAACCCCGAGCACTACCGCACCCTCTGGGAGAACGAGCACGTCCGCGTGCTGGAGTACACCGACTCCCCCGGCGACCGCACGACGCCCCACGAGCATCCGAACACCGTGATGGTGACGCTCACCGATTTCTCGCGTCGTCTCTCGGCCGGGGGGCGCACGTTCGACACGGAGCTCACCGCCGGACAGGCGGTGTGGATCCCCGCGCAGCGGCACGCCGGCGAGAACACCGGCGACTCGCCGACGCACACCATCCTCGTCGAGCTGAAGGGGGATGCGGCGGGCGAGAGCTCGTCGGCGGCCCTGGGTCCGCAGTCTCCGGCGTAGCGCGAAGGCGCAGCCCGGCTCAGCGGAGGACGGGCGGGACCTCCGACCACACCTCGCGGTCGGCGGTGCCTGGTGCGTCGGGGATGCGACCGGTGCCGTCGGGCTCGGGGATCGCCGCCAGCAGCGCCTGCGTGTACGGATGCTGCGGCGCGGCCCACAGGTCGGCCGTCGGACCCGACTCCAGCACACGGCCGGAGTACATGACGAACGTGCGGTCGGCGATGCGGCGCACGACGGCGAGGTCGTGCGAGATGAACAGCATCCCCGCCCCCGACTCGGCGACGAGATCGCGCATGAGTCCGGCGACGCTCGTCTGCGTCGACGCGTCGAGGGCCGAGATCGGCTCGTCCGCGACGAGCAGCGACGGTCGAGCGGCGAGGGCGCGGGCGATCGCGATGCGCTGCTTCTGCCCGCCGGAGAACTGGTACGGGAAGCGCGACGCGACCGAGGTCGGCAACCCGACGCGCTCGAGCCATTCGTCCACGGTGGAACCGGCGGCACCGCGCGCTCGGGCGGTCGCGATGCCGTCGGAGATCTGGTCGCCCACCCGGCGGCGCGGGTTGAGCGAGGTCGACGGGTCCTGGAACACCATCTGGATGCCGGTCATCGCCACCGAGCGACGGCGGATGCCCAGCGGGGCGACGGGCGCGCCGTCGAACAGCACGGTGCCGGCCCCGGTCTTCTCGATGCCGACGACCGCGCGGGCGAAGCTCGACTTGCCGCTGCCGGACTCGCCGACCAGCGCCACGGTCTCGCCCGAGGCCACGGTCATCGACACGCCGTTCACGGCCACGACGGGCGGGTGGCCGGGGTAGCGGACGACGACATCCTTCGCGTCGAGGACGATCTCACTCATCAGCGTCCTCCTCGAGACGGGAACCGGGCAGAGCGGCGAGCAGCATCCGCGTGTAGGCGTGCTGCGGGTCGCGGAACAGCGTCTCGCGGTCGGCCTTCTCGACGATCAGACCGTCCTTCATGACGGCCACCTCATCGGCGATCGCGCTCATCACGCCGAGGTCGTGGGTGACGAGCAGCACGGCGAGCTTGCGGTCGAGGGCCAGCTCGCGCAGCAGCCGGAGGATGCCGGCCTGCACCGTCACGTCGAGCGCGGTCGTCGGCTCGTCGGCGAGGAGCACCTCGGGGTCGCACGCCAGCGCGCAGGCGATGGCGATGCGCTGCCGCTGCCCGCCGGAGAACTGGTGCGGGTAGCGCTTCAGCGCCTCGGCCGGGTTCGGAACCTGCACGGTCTCGAGCAGCTCGATCGCCTTGGCGCGCGCCGCGGAGCCGGTGAGCCCGAGGTGCACGCGCATGTGATCGGTGAGCTGGCGGCCGACGGGCAGCTGCGGGTGCAGCGACGCCGACGGGTCCTGGAACACCATGGCGATGCGCGCGCCGCGCACCCGGTTGAGCGACCGCCGCTTCAGGCCGATCAGCTCGTCGCCGGCGAGGCGGATCGATCCGCCGGTCTTGGCCTGGCGCGGAAGCAGACCCAGCACCGCGAGCGAGGTGAGCGTCTTGCCCGACCCCGACTCGCCGGCGAGCCCGTGGATGCGTCCGGCCTCGAGTTCCAGCGAGACGCCCTTCACCAGCGGGCGCCCGATCTCGATCGTCAGGTCGCGGATGCTCAGCGCACTCATGCCGTCACCCCCGCGGAGTCCTTCTTCTCGGCCTGCTTCTCGTGCGCGACCTCGGCGGTCGGGTCGAGGATGTCGCGCATCGCGTCGCCGAGGAAGTTGAACGCGAGCACGACCGTGAGGATCGCGAGTCCGGGGAACACCCCGAGCCACCACGCGTCGAAGTTCTGCATCGCCGCCGAGATCATCGATCCCCACTCGGCCGTCGGCGGCTGAGCTCCGAGACCGAGGAACGACAGGCCCGACAGCAGCAGGATGGCCGCGCCGATGTCGAGGGTGGCGAGCACCATCACGGGGCCGGCGATGTTGGGGAGGATGTCGACGAACAGGGTGCGCACCGGCGAGTGGCCGAGCAGGCGACCGGCGATGACGTAGTTCTGTCCGCGCAGACCCAGCACGATGCTGCGCGTGACGCGGGAGTACTGCGGCCAGGACACCACGATCGCGGCGATCACGGCGTTGAACAGCGACGGGCCGAGCGAGGCGGCGACCACCATCGCGAGGATCACGGTCGGGAACGCCATGAACAGGTCGGTGATGCGCATGAGCGTCTCGTCGACCCATCCGCCGAAGTACCCGGCGAGCGCACCGATCGTGGTGCCGATGATCATCGCGGCGATCACGAGCATGAGCGCGAGCGGGAGGCTCACGGTGGCACCCGTCATCAGCCGCGAGAAGATGTCGCGGCCGTTGCCGTCGGTGCCGAGGAGGGTCTCGACGCCGGGCTCCTGCAGGCGCGGGAACACCTGCGCGTTGGGGCCGTACGGCACCCACCACTGCGCGGTGAAGGCGACGATCACCCAGGCGCCGGCGATGACCGTGCCGATGATGCCCAGGGGCGTGCGCCAGGCGCGGGGCCACCGGAAGCGGAACCGCCAGGGTCCGGATGCTGCCTCGATGCGGCTCATGCGATCCTCACTCTCGGGTCGAGGACGCCGTAGAGCAGGTCGACGACGAAGTTGATGAGGAGGTAGATGACGCCGACCACCAGACCCACGCCCATGATGCCGGGGAGGTCGAGGTTGGCGGCGGAGTTGTAGGCATAGGTGCCGAGTCCCGGCCAGGCGAAGACCGACTCGACGAGCACGGTGCCCGACAGCAGCGAGCCGAACGCGACGCCCACCACGGTGAGGATCGGGAGGGATGCACCGCGGAGCACGTACCCGACGATCACGGTCATCGCGGGCAGGCCCTTGGCGCGGGCCGCGCGCACGTAGTCGCTGCCCAGCACCTCCAGCACCGAGGTGCGGATGAAGCGGGTGAGCAGACCGATCGTCACGAGCGAGAGCACGAGCACCGGCAGGGCGAGGTGCGCGAGGGCGTCGAGGAAGCCCACGCCGTCGCCGTTCAGCAGGTAGTCGACCGTGTAGAGGCCCGTCACACGCGGCGGCGGGGTGATCGACGGCGAGATGCGCCCGGACCCGGGGGCGATGCGCAGCTCGAGGAAGAACACGTAGAAGCTCACGAGGGCGAGCCAGAACGTCGGCACGCTGAGCCCCACGAGGGTGACCACCCGCACGACCTGGTCGGTGACCAGGCCGCGGCGGTAGGCGGCCAGTGTGCCGAGCACGATGCTGACGACCATGCTGAGGATGATCGCGCCGATGGCGATCTCGATCGTCGCCGGCACCGCGGTGGCGAGGTCGCTGGTGACCGGGCGTCCGGTCACCAGCGACGTGCCGAGGTCCCCGCGCAGCAGGTTCCCCATGTAGATGAAGTACTGCACGATCAACGGCTGATCGAGACCCTGCGCCTTGATGAACGCCTCACGCGTCTCCGGGTTCTGCGACGCGCCCTCGCCGAGGGCCGCCGAGACCGGGTCTCCCGGCACCAGGTTGGTGAGCAGGAATGTGACGATCGTCACGCCCACCAACAGGAGCAGGGAGGTGCCGGCCCGCCGCAGCAGGTATCCGATCAGGGGAGACCTGCGCCTGCGCGCCTGCCTCTGCACCGCCACCGTCGTCATGCGTTATCCGTTCAGCCGGCCGGGGTGATCTCGGCGATGTCCATCTCCCAGACGGAGTTGTACACGGCGCCCGAGACGCTGTCGGCGGATGCGATGTTGCGCCCCGGGACGATCAGCGGCACGAACGGACCCTCGGCCTGCATCGCCTCGGCGAAGTCGGTGAACAGGCCGGTGCGCTCGTCGGCGTCGGTCGCGGCGGCGGCGTTCGCGGCGATCTCCGCGATCTCGGGGTTCGCCTCGGCGGCCCAGCCGGAGCGCAGGCCCACCTTCAGGCCGGGGCCGAAGGGGAGGAAGTTCGCCGAGTCGGCGTAGTCCGGGCCCCAGAACCACAGGCCGAAGCCCTCGGTGCCGTTGACGTACGCGTCGAGCTCGGTGGCGAACGGCGCCGGAGCGAGCTCGACCGTGATGCCGGCGTCTTCGAGCTGCGCCTGGATGCGCTCGGCGAGCGGGGTGAACTCCACGCCACCGACCGGGTAGTCGTTCGGGAACTGCAGCTTCAGGGTCTGACCCGTGTAGCCGGCCTCGGCGAGAGCGGCCTTCGACTTCTCGAGGTCCTGCGTGACGCCGGAGTCGAGCGCGCCCTCGAACCCGGGCGGGATGACGCCGGTGGCCTGCTCGGCGCCGGCGCCGGCGAGCTCGAGCAGCGCGTCGTAGTCGAGCGCGTAGCGGATCGCCTCGGCGATCTTCACGTTGGCGAGGTCACCGCCGGCCTGGCCCTGGTTGAGCAGCAGGAAGATCGTCTGGCCGGAGGGCACGGAGTCGACCGTGAGGCCGTCGCCGAGGCCCGAGACCTGGTCGCCGTTGAGGTCCATGGCGACCATCGAGTCGCCGCCCTTGAGGTTGGCGAGCTGCGTGGCGCTCTCCGAGACGTTGCGCACGACGACGCGCGAGAAGTCCGACTCCTCGTCGCCGTTGTACTCGTCGTTCTTGGTGAGCACGACCTGCGAGGAGAGGTCGAGGGTGTCGAGCACGAACGGGCCCGAACCGGCGGACTCGCCGTCGAGGAACGACTGCGCGCTGTCGGAGCCGTCGGTCGCGCCGCCGTTCTCCATGACGACGTCGGAGTTGACGATGCCGAGCGCCGGGTTGGCGAGGATCGCCGGCAGCTGGAGCAGCGGGGTCTCGGTGGTGAACGAGATCGTCTTGTCGTCGACCTCGGCGATGGTCACGCCGCTGAGGAGGAAGTTGGGCTTGGCGTCGGCCATGCCCTGGATGCGCTGCAGCGAGAAGACGACGTCCTTCGCCTCGATCGGCGAGCCGTCGGAGAAGACGCGGTCGCCCTCGAGCGTGAACGTGAACTCGGTGGCGGCGTCGTTCTGCTCCCACGAGGCGAGACCGGGGACCGGCGTCGAGACGTCGGAGCCCTCGAAGTCGACGAGCGTCTCGTAGAGCGCCTTGGCGATCATGTTGCCGGTCGGGTCGTAGGTGTGACCGGGGTCGGTGGTCTCGATCGAGAACGCGGTGTCGATGACGAGGGAGTCCGAGCCGGAGGACGACCCGCCGTTTCCGGCCGAGTTCCCTCCCGAGCATCCAGCGAGCGCGAGGAGCGCGACGGCTCCGATCGCGATGACGGACGTGCTGCGACGTGACGACATGAGGGCCTCCAGGGGCGAGGAGTACATTCGGGTGTCGATCGCCACGATGTGGACGACCGGGGATCAGATTCGCATCATATGCGACGATGTGTCCAGCAACTGCGCGTGAGTGAGACACGCTCTGTCCAGAACACCGATTGTCAGGAGCAATATGTCCAGCAAGGATGCCGAACCGGCGAAGCATTCTGGACGAAGTGCCACCCCACTGGACGAGATCGCATACAGAATTCTCGAAGTCCTGCGTGATAACGGTCGCATCTCGATCGCGGCCCTCGCCGACCGCGTGGGCATCTCGCGGGCCAGCGCCTATTCGCGAGTCGAATCATTGGTGAGCGACGGCGTGATCACCGGCTTCGGCGCGCGCGTCGACCATGCGAAGGCCGGGCTGTCGATCGGTGCCCTCGTCTTCGTCACCGTGCTGCCCCAGGCCTGGGCATCCTTCCGCGACCGGGTCCTGGACATGCCGGACGTGGAGTGGTGCGCGATCACCACCGGCGAGCACGACGCGATGCTGCTCATCCGCGCCGTCGACGTCAGCGGTGTGCACGAGTTCTCGACCGGGGTCATCGCGCAGCTTCCCGAGGTGCGCACCGTGGTGAGCGTCGTGGTGCTCGACGAGGTGATCCGTCGGCCGTTCCTGCTGCCGACCGACCTCCCGGAGCGCCACACCGAGATCCCGTTGGGGATGACCCGCTGGACCCCGGCCTCGCCCGGCCGCGACGTCCTTCCGCCGCGCTGACCCGCTCCCCACCCGGGTGGGCATCACGGGGAGCGGGCGAGGGCGGCCGAGGACGGTCAGGCGGCGGGGATCTCTTCGCAGACGCTGAGCTGCGGGAGGCCGTGCATCTCGTAGTGCTCCACGAGGCGGATCCGACCGTCGTCGGTCAGCTCCAGCTCGCTCTCGCCGTCGCCCGTGACGACCGTGCCGTCCTGCACGAGTACGTGCACGAACGACACCCAGATGGTGTCACCCGTGCGCGTGCCGACGAACTTTCCGAAGGTCACCGTGTCGCCGGTGTATCCGCCCCAGATCGCGCCGTCGCGTTCGAAGTACTCGAAGATGCTGGGCGCCTCGTCGTCGACGACCGAGGTCGTGGACGAGATCATCCGGAAGCGGCGGCCATCGAGGGAGGGGATTGTCGCAGTCGCAGTCACACCCTCGATTATGGCGGGCGTCGGGAGGGCTCCCGGTACCGTGGTCGCATGGAGTGGATCGCGGACCCGACCGTCGGCGCCTGGATCGGGGAGCGCCTCGATCCCGGATACGCCACCATGCACGGCGTCGTGCCCCACGGCTATCCCGCCTACGCCCGCGTTTTCCACGGTGCCGCGGTGCGGTCGCTCCCCGACCGGCCGGTGCCCACGGGCGACGAGTGGGAGCGGATGCCCGACGCCGAACGCGAGCGCCTGAGCGCCGATCTCATCGACGCCCCGGCGACGTGGGCCGAGACCGCCGCGGCGTTCGGCACCACGCTCCACCCCCTCGCCCAGTGGCAGCGCCTCGTGCGCACCCCGACCGACGGGGACTGGCACACGCGCCGTGCTCCCGACGGGCGGGAGTTCACCGCCCCGATCGAGGGAGAGCTCGGCGTCGACGCGCTCGCCCGCGTCGCCGCGGTGCTCGCCGCGCACACCGCGACCCCGGATTCCGGCGTCGCGGCACTCTGGGAGGGATACGGCGGACTGCTCGGATTCGTCGGCCACAGCCCCGCCCGCGTGTTCTTCCCCGTGCCGTTCGACGACGAGCCGCAGCACCGCGCGATGCTCGACCGCAGCGCACGCGATCCGTTCAACAACGGCTTCCGGAAGCCCACCTGGCAGGACGGCATCCTGTCGCGGGAGGTCTCCGAGGGTCCGCGCCTCGAGCTGCCGGGCCGCGCCTACGTGATGTTCTCCGCGGCACCCCGGGCGTTCGCCG
>DAMDKH010000045.1:0-11731 GCA_032099965.1 Microbacterium sp. | reverse complement strand
TCGCCCGGCTCTCGACGGGCCGGCGCAACGACATGATCGCCGCGATCACCGCGACGATCGCCACGGGGAGCCCCCATCCGACGAAGAACGACGCCACCAGGGCGACGACCGCGGCCACCAACGCCCAGGGGGCCAGGCGCGTGTCGTCGACGGCGACGGGGCCCGTCGGGGTGGGCGACCACTCCGGCGCGCCGATCGCATCCGCGTCGGGGCCGCTCACGACGACCGGCTCGATGCTCACCGGTCCCGTCGGGAAACGCGTGTACCCCTCGCGCAGCGCTCCGGGCAGGGCGGCCGCACCGGTGGGATTCTCGACCTCGCCGCTGGGCGCGTCGATACGCGTGGGCGTCAACGGGACGGCATCACGCTCGTCGCTCATGCGTGCACCGCCTCCGCGACCTGGATCTCGGTGACCGGGAGGGTGGAGTCGGCTCCGAAGGCGAGGGTCGACGGCGGACGCCCCGAGGAGATCAGCTCCGCGGCGAGCGCGGCGATCATCGCACCGTTGTCGGTGCAGAGCGACAGAGGGGGGATCCGCACGGTCACACCGGCGGCCGCCGCGCGTTCGAGGGCCACGTCACGCAGACGTCGATTGGCGACCACCCCTCCACCGAGGAGGAGGCGGGGTACCCCGAGGTCGGCGCAGGCCGCGAGCGCCTTCGTGACCAGCACGTCGACGACCGCCTCGCGGAAGCTCGCGGCGACATCGGCGACGGGAACCTCGCGCCCCTCGTCGACGCAGCGCTCGACCCAGCGTGCCACGGCGGTCTTGAGGCCCGAGAAGGAGAAGTCGTAGCGGTGCTTCGCGAGGTCCGACGCCTTCGAGAGCCCCCGGGGGAAGCGGATCGCCGTCGGATCGCCGCTCAGCGCGGCACGGTCGATCTCGGGCCCGCCCGGATAGGGCAGCGAGAGCAGACGGGCGACCTTGTCGAAGGCCTCCCCGGCCGCGTCGTCCATGGTCTCGCCGAGCAGCTCGACGTCCGTCGTGAGATCCCGCACATGCAGCAGCGAGGTGTGCCCGCCCGAGACCAGCAGCGCGATCGTCGGATACTCCAACGGTGCGGAATCGGGGGTGAGGATGTCGGCGGCGATGTGTCCGACCAGGTGGTTGACCGCGTAGAGCGGCCTGTCGAGGGAGACGGCGAGTCCCTTCGCTGCTCCGACGCCGACCATCAGCGCGCCCGCCAGCCCCGGACCGCTCGTCACCGCGACCGCATCGATGTCGGCCAGTCGGACGCCCGCCTCGGCGAGCGCGGCGTCGATCGACGGCTGCAGCGCCTCGAGATGCGCGCGTGCCGCGACCTCCGGCACCACCCCGCCGTAGCGCGCGTGCGCATCCATGCTGGACGCGATCGTGTTCGACAGCAGCGTGCGTCCGCGCACGATGCCGATGCCCGTCTCGTCGCAGCTGGTCTCGATGCCGAGCACCAGGGGCTCGTTCATGCGCTCGCCTCCTCCGCGGCCTCGACGCGTGGCGCCGCCGGAAGGCTGAGGCGCATGACGATCGCGTCGACGTCGTCCGGCTGATAGTAGCGGGGCCGTCGTCCGATCTCGACGAACCCCTCCGACAGATACAGGCCCTCGGCCGAGGGGTTGTCGGCCCGTACCTCGAGGAAGACCTCGCGCGCACCGCGCTCCGCGGCCGCGTCCAGGAGCGCGCGCAGCAGCCGGCGGCCACGCCCTGACCCGCGGTGCTCCGCGTCGAAGGCGATGGTCTGGATGTCGGCGTCCGGGCTCCCCCGCAGGGCGCGCACACCGCCGTATCCGACCACGACACCCCCCTCGTCGTCGACGAGGTAGCGCCCGTGCGGGCTGGACAGCTCCGACGCCATCGCCTCGCGGCTCCACGCGTCGGTGGGGAACGAGCGGGTCTCGATGCCCATGACGGCATCGAGGTCGTCGACGGTCGCCACGCGCAGGGTCACGACCCCACCCGCTTCGGCGCGCCCGGCAGCTTCACGTCGGGGCTGCGCAGGTACAACGGCTCGCTCGCGGAGAGCTCGACCGTGTCGACCCGCCGGATCCCCGCGAGGTGCTGCTCGGCATCCACCGCCGGTACGAGCGCCGTCTCGCGAACGACCTGCGGGATGCCGTCGGCATCCGTCCCCTCGAACACCGTGATGGCGACCTCCCGGCGACGCGCGTCGGTGACGACGGCGAAGCGCTCGGCGATGCCATCGCCCTCGATGGCGGAGAGTGCGGCGGCGAAGTGGCTGGGAACGGGCACGAGCGGCACGCCGCGGCCGAGCGCGAACGCCCGGGCCGCCGCGATGCCGATGCGGAGTCCCGTGAACGGCCCGGGGCCCATGCCTGCGACGACGTGATCGACGCGACCGCCGCCCGCATCGCGGAGCACCGCGGCCAGGAGATCACCGATGACCTCCGCGTGGCCGAGGGTGTCGGCGCGTGCGGCTTCGGCACGCGGGCTGCCGTCGGCGTCGATGAGCGCGACGGCGGTGCCCAGGGAGGTGTCGACGGCGAGAATCACCTCTCCAGGGTAGTCGGCGCACCGCGCCGACGGTCGCCGCTCGACCCGGGTGCTCAGCGCTCGACGCGCGACATCGTGAAGAACCGCGGGGCATCCGCGTCGAGCTCCGACGCGTCGAGGTCGTCGCCGTCGCCGCCCACGGGGCGCTCGAGTTCGATATCCCACCAGGCGTCGGCGAGATCCTCGGCCATGCCGCGCCCCCACTCGATCACGACGACCGAGCGGGCGAGGTCGAGATCGAGATCGTCGAGCTCGGCACTGGATCCCAGACGGTACGCATCGACGTGCACGAGCGGTGCGCGCCCCCCGAGGGACGGATGCGTGCGCGCGATGACGAACGTCGGGCTCTGCACGGGCCCGCGCACGCCGAGCCCTTCCGCCAGCCCCCGGGTGAACGTCGTCTTCCCCGCGCCCAGAGGTCCGGTGAGGATCAGCAGATCCCCGGCCTCGAGCTGTTCGCCGATGAGGAGACCGAGGCGCTCCATGTCCTCCGCCGTCGCGATCTCGCGCCGACCGAGGAACGCCGGATCGATGCTCATACCGTCCTCCTCGGCACCCGATTCCCGATCCGGGTCACGATCTCGTAGTCGATCGTGCCCGCGGCATCGGCCCAGTCCCGCGCCGACGGCACGCCGAGCGTCGGGTCGCCGAAGAGCACGACCTCGTCGCCGACGGACACCGGGGTGTCTCCGACCTCGGCGACGAACTGATCCATGGCGATCCGCCCCGCGTTGCGGACGATCCGCCCGCCGATCGACACCGGCAGCCGCCCGGAGGCATGACGCGGCACCCCGTCGGCATAGCCGAGCGGCACGAGCGCGAGCGTGGTCTCCCGGTCGGTGCGGTGGTCGTACCCGTACGACACCCCGGTGCCCGCGGGCACGCGTCGCACCGCGGCGACCGCTCCGCGCAGGGTCATCGCCGGGCGGAGTCCGAGTTCGGCGGCAGAGCGATCGTCGAACGGCGAGAGCCCGTAGATGCCGATGCCGATGCGCACGGCGTCGAGCCGGGTCTCCGGCAGGTCGATGGCCGCAGCCGTGGCCGCGAGGTGGCGGATCTCCGGACGGATGCCGTAGCCGGCCGCGACCGAGACCCCCTCCTCGAACCGCTCGAGTGCCGCCCGGTCGTCGGCGGGCGAGGTGTTGGAGAGGTGGCTGAACAGCCCCGTGACGCGAAGGCGGCCGATGCGTTCGAGGCGGGCGGCCTCGGCGAGCACCCTCCCCCAGTCCTCCGGCGCGATGCCGTTGCGGGAGAGGCCGGTCTCGAGCTTGAGGTGCACCCCGAGCGGTCGGTCGACCTGGGCCGCGGCTGCCGCGGCGACGAGCTGGTCGTACGAGGAGATCCCGATCTCGACGTGCTCGGCGGCCGCCTGCTCGAACCGCTCCCCCGGTGCATGCAGCCACGCCACGATCGGGGCACGGATGCCCTGCCGGCGGAGGTCGAGGGCTTCGGGGATCTCGGCGACCCCGAGCCGCGTCGCACCCCCGGCGAGAGCGGCGACGGCCGCTCCCGCTGCGCCGTGCCCGTAGGCGTTCGCCTTCACGACGGCGATGACCTCGACGCCCGTCAGGCGGCGGAAGTGGCGGACGTTGTCGGCGATGGCGTCGACCTCGATGGTCGCCTCGCGGAACGGCGCGGTCATCGCGGCTCCCCCTCCGCCACGACGAACGCGGTGGCGAGCCCCGCATCGTGACTCATCGTCAGGTGGAGCGTGGCGATGCCGCGCTCCACGATCACGTCGGCCGTCGACCCTGAGAGCACGAAGTACGGCCGCCCCGAGTCCTCCGAGGCGATCTCGATCTCGGTCCAGTGCACGCCGTCCGACCCGCCGAGCGCCTTGATCAGCGCTTCCTTCGCGGCGTAGCGTGCCGCGAGCGAGGGCAGCCGCAGCGCACGCTCGGACGGGGCGAAGAGACGCTCCAGGAGTCGGGGCGTGCGCTCGAGGGTGCGCTCGAACCGGGGGATGTCCACGAGGTCGATGCCGGTCCCGATGATCACCGTCCCAGCCTACTCGCGGCGCGCCGGTGGCCCCGTGCGCGCCGCGAGCGACGGATCACTCGACGGTGACGGACTTGGCGAGGTTGCGCGGCTGGTCGACGTCCAGCCCCTTCGCGGTCGCGAGCGCCATCGCGAAGATCTGCAGCGGCACGACGGCGAGGAGCGGCTCGAACATCGCCCCCGCCAGCGGGATGCGGATGACCTCGTCGGCGAAAGGCAGCACGGCGGCGTCGCCCTCTTCGGCGATCACGATGACCCGGGCCCCGCGGGCGCGGATCTCCTGGATGTTCGAGACGACCTTGGAGTGCACGAGAGCCGAGTGCCGCGGGGACGGCACCAGCACGAAGACCGGCTGACCGGGCTCGATGAGGGCGATCGGCCCGTGCTTCAGCTCGCCTGCCGCGAACCCCTCGGCGTGGATGTAGGAGATCTCCTTGAGCTTCAGCGCACCCTCGAGAGCGATGGGGTAGCCCACGTGGCGGCCGAGGAACAGCACCGAGCGGGTGTCTGCCATCCAGCCCGCGAGCTGGCTGACGTGCTCGTTCTCGTCGGCGAGCACCTTGGCGATCTTCTCGGGGAGCGCGGCGAGCTCTGCCACATCGACGGAGGCGTCGGCGACGGCTCCGCGCACCCGGCCCATGTGCAGTCCGAGCAGCAGCAGGGCGGTGATCTGGGCGGAGAAGGCCTTGGTCGAGGCGACGGCGACCTCGGGACCGGCATGGGTGTAGACCACGGCATCCGACTCGCGCGGGATCGTCGCGCCCTGGGTGTTGCAGATCGACAGCGTGCGCGCCCCGCGCTCCCGCGCGTACTTCACGGCCATCAGCGTGTCCATCGTCTCGCCCGACTGGCTGATCGAGACCACGAGGGTGTCGGCGCCGATCACGGGGTCGCGATAGCGGAACTCGTGCGCGAGCTCGACGTCGACGGCGACGCGCGCCCACTGCTCGATCGCGTACTTGCCGACGAGCGCGGCGTACGACGCCGTGCCGCACGCCGTGATGATGACGCGGTTGACGCCGAGGAAGAGCTCGTCGAGTCCGTCGAGCTCCGGGATGACGACCTGGCCCTCGTGGATGCGTCCGCGGATCGTGTTCGCGACGGCCTCGGGCTGCTCGGCGACCTCCTTGGCCATGAAGCTCGCCCATCCGCCCTTCTCGGCGGCAGCGGCATCCCACGACACCTCGAAGGGCTCGGGCTCGACGGACGTACCGGCGAAGTCGACGACGGTGACCGCGTCTGGCGTGATCGACACGATCTGGTCCTGCCCGATTGCGAGCGCGCGGCGGGTGTGCTCGACGAAGGCGGCGACGTCGGAGCCGAGGAAGTTCTCGCCCTCGCCGATGCCGATGACGAGCGGCGAGTTGCGGCGGGCGCCCACGACGAGGCCCGGGTGGTCCTGGTGCACCGCGAGGAGCGTGAAGGCGCCCTCGAGCCGGTTCACGACCGAGCGGAAGGCGAGTTCGAGGTCGCCGCCGTTGCCGGCGTATGCGCGGCCGAGCAGGGCGGCGGCCACCTCGGTGTCGGTCTCGCTGCGGAACGCCACGCCCTCGGCGGCCAGTTCTGCGCGCAGAGCGGCGAAGTTCTCGATGATGCCGTTGTGGATCACGGCGAGCTTGTCGTCGTCGGCGAGGTGCGGGTGCGCGTTGACGTCGGTCGGGCCACCGTGCGTCGCCCAGCGCGTGTGGCCGATGCCCGTGGTGCCGTCGGCGAGCGGGGCGTCGGAGAGGGAGTCGCGCAGAGCGCTGAGCTTGCCGGCCTTCTTGCGCATGCCGAGCGAGCCGTTCTCATCGATGACGGCGACGCCGGCGGAGTCGTATCCGCGGTACTCGAGGCGGGCGAGCCCCGCGAGAAGGATGTCCTGGCTGGGGCGGGGCCCCACGTATCCGACGATTCCACACATGGGGTCAAGGATAGGCGCGGATTTTTGCGCGTCGTCCGAACAATCCCCGGAGGTCCCGCCGTCAGAGCTTGCGGAGCAGAACGCTCTCCACCGTGTGATCCGCACCCTTGCGCAGCACCAGACGCGCGCGGTGGCGGGTGGGCATGACGTTCTCGACGAGGTTCGGCATGTTGATCTCGTTCCAGTACCCGAGGGCCGTGGTCACGGCCTCCTCATCGGTGAGGTGCGCGAACACGTTGAAGTACGACGACGGATTGCTGAACGCACCCTTCCGAAGCGCCAGGAAGCGCTCGACGTACCAGTTGGCGATGTGGTCGGCCTCGGCGTCGACGAAGATCGAGAAGTCGAAGAGGTCGCTGACGGCGACGTCGTTCGGAGCGGGCGGGGGCTGCAGGACGTTCAGCCCCTCGACGATGACCACGTCGGGCCGGCGCACGACGACGTGCGCATCCGGCACGATGTCGTACCGCATGTGGGAGTAGAACGGCGCGCGCACCTCCGGCGCCCCGCTCTTCACCTCCGTGAGGAACCCGAGCAGCGCCCGGCGGTCGTACGACTCCGGGAAGCCCTTGCGGTCCATGAGACCTCGGCGCTCGAGCTCGGCGTTCGGGTAGAGGAAGCCGTCGGTGGTCACGAGCTCGACGCGGGGCGTGCCGGGCCAGCGGCTCATCAGCTCACGCAGCAGACGCGCGATCGTCGACTTGCCCACCGCCACCGATCCGGCGACGCCCACGACGAACGGCGTCGTGCTGTCCTCTTCCTGCAGGAACGAGCTCGTCGCCGCGCCCAGCTGCTTGGTCGACGTGGCGTAGAGGCTGAGCAGGCGGCTGAGCGGCAGATACACCTCGCGCACCTCGTCGAGACTCAAGCGGTCGCCGATGCCCCGGATCTCGACCATCTCGGTCTCGCTGAGCGGCTGATCGAGGTCGGCCGCGAGGCGTGCCCACTCGGAACGGCCGATCTCCCGGTACGGCGACAGAGGCTTCGTGGGGTCGGCGGTGGTCACTCCCCCATGCTATCGGGGCCGGAGTAGTCTCATCCCGTGCGCCTGGGAGTCCTCGACATCGGTTCCAACACCGTCCACATGCTTGCCGCCGACGTGCGCCCCGGAGGCCGCCCGCTCGCCACCAGCAGCGATCGCACGGTGCTGCGCCTCATGCGCCACCTCACCGCCGACGGCGCGATCTCCGAAGAGGGGGTGCAGGCCCTCGAGCAGGCCGTCCGTCGCGCACGCCGCGTCGCCGACGACGAGGGCGTCGATGCGCTGCTCGCCACCGCGACGAGCGCGGTGCGTGAGGCTCTCAACGGGGCCGAGGTGATCGAGCGGATCGAGGCGGCCCTCGGTCAACCGCTGCAGGTGCTGTCGGGAGAGACCGAGGCGGAGCTGACGTTCCTGGCCGTGCGTCGGTGGTTCGGGTGGTCGGCGGGGCAGATCCTGCTCTTCGACATCGGAGGGGGGTCGCTCGAGATCGCGGCCGGCGGCGAGGAGCTTCCGGACGCCGCGGCGTCGGTCCCGCTGGGCGCCGGGCGCATGACCGTGCAGTTCCTCCCGGACGACCCGCCGGGCGAGCCCGCGGTCGCCCGACTCCGTGCGCACGCCGAGGCGACGCTCGACGCCGTGCTCCCCCGCTTCACCGCCCTCCCCCGACCCGATCACGTCGTCGGGTCGTCGAAGGCCATCCGCTCCCTGGCACGCCTCGTCGGCTATCCCGCTCCGGGGTGGTCGGGGTCGGAGAGGATGCTCCTGCCCCGGTCCGAGCTCGGCTCCTGGATCCCCCGGCTCGCCCGCCTTCCCGCCTCCGCGCGCCAGGAACTCCCCGGGATCACGCCCGATCGCACGTTCCAGATCGTCGCGGCCGCCGTGTCGCTGCACGCGGCCATGCACGCGCTCGACGTCGATGAACTCGAGGTCTCCCCCTGGGCGCTGCGCGAGGGCGTGCTGCTGCGCTACATCGAGCAGTTGGACCGCCCGCACTCCTGACGCCCCGACGCCGAGGACCCCGCCCTCCGCGCCCGCGATGACGCGGGGTGGGGGACGGGGTCCGGAGCAGGATGCTCAGAGGGAGAGGCGCTCCCGCACGACATCGGAGAGACGGTCGGCGTACGCCTGGGCGGAGTCGCCGTCCGCGGCTTCGACCATCACACGCACGAGCGGCTCGGTGCCGGACTTGCGCAGGAGCACGCGACCGGTGTCGCCCAGCTCGGCCTCGACCTCGCGCACCGCGGCCTGCACGGCGTCGTCGTCCGCCACGCGGTCTTTGTCGACACCGCGGACGTTGACCAGCACCTGCGGGTACACGGTCATGATCGAGGCGAGTTCGGCGATCGACTTCCCCTGACGGGCCATCTCGGCCACCAGGTGCAGACCGGTGAGCAGGCCGTCGCCCGTCGTGGCGTACTCGCTCATGATGACGTGGCCGGACTGCTCGCCGCCGAGCGCATAGCCGCCGGCGTTCATGTCTTCGAGAACGTAGCGGTCGCCGACCGCGGTCTGACGCACCGTGATGCCGTGCTCGCGCATCGCCACATGCAGTCCGAGGTTGCTCATCACCGTCGCGACGAGGGTGTCGTCGGTCAGCCGACCGCGCTCCTTCATCGACACGGCGAGGATGGCCATGATCTGGTCGCCGTCGATGACGTTGCCCTGAGCGTCGACCGCGAGGCACCGATCGGCGTCGCCGTCATGGGCGATGCCGATGTCGGCGCCGAGACGCACGACCGCCTCCGCGAGGTTGTCGAGGTGCGTCGAGCCGACGCCGTCGTTGATGTTCAGGCCGTCGGGTTCCGCGCCGATCACGATCACGTCGGCACCGGCGTCGCGGAACGTCTCCGGAGACACCCCCGACGCTGCACCGTGAGCGCAGTCGAGCACCACGGTGATCCCATCGAGACGGTGCGGGAGCGATCCGAGCAGGTGCACGACGTAGCGGTCCTCGGCGTCCGAGAACCGGTCGATGCGTCCCACGCCCTCGCCGGTCGGGCGCAGCATCTCGCCGGCCATGGCGGCCTCGATGCGCTGCTCGACCACGTCGGGGAGCTTGACCCCGCCGCGCGCGAAGATCTTGATGCCGTTGTCGGGCGCCGCGTTGTGGGACGCCGAGATCATGACACCGAAGTCGGCGTCGCGATCAGCGACCAGGAACGCCAGAGCAGGAGTGGGGATCACTCCCGCCTCGAGGACGTCGACCCCCGAGGAGGCGAGTCCCGCGGCGACGGCGGCCGTGAGGAAGTGACCGGAGACACGAGGGTCCCGGGCCACGACTGCGGTGAGGCGCTTGCCCTCGGCTTTGCGGGCCTCCGCAGTACGGCCCTGGCCCAGGACGACAGCAGTCGCCTGGGCCAGGGTGAGCGCCAGGTCGGCGGTGAGGAGGCCGTTGGCCAGTCCTCGCACGCCGTCCGTGCCAAAGATTGGCATCGGAGCAGTGGACCTTAACGCTTCGAGTACTGAGGCGCCTTGCGGGCCTTCTTGAGACCGGCCTTCTTGCGCTCCTTGACGCGAGCGTCACGGGAGAGGAAGCCGGCCTTCTTCAGGGTCGGACGGTTGTTCTCCTCATCGATGCCGTTCAGGGCACGCGCGATGCCGAGACGCAGCGCACCGGCCTGACCCGAGGGGCCACCGCCGGAGATGCGCGCGATGACGTCGTAGCCACCGGCGAGGTTCAGCACCGTGAACGGGTCGTTGATGAGCTGCTGGTGCAGCTTGTTGGGGAAGTAGTCCTCGATCGTGCGGCCGTTGACCGTGATCGTGCCGGAGCCGGGGATCAGACGCACGCGGGCGATGGCCTGCTTGCGACGGCCGACTGCCGCGCCCGGGACGCTGAGGACGGGGCGGGGAGCCGCCTCGACCGCGTCGGTCTCGGGGGACGACGTCGAGTAGTTCTGGGGAGTGGTGTCCTGGATGTCAGCCACGAGTATGTCCTTAAGTCTGTACGGCGCTTACTGGGCGACCTGGTCGAGGGTGTACGGCTGGGGCTGCTGAGCGGCGTGCGGGTGCTCGGCGCCCACGTACACCTTGAGCTTGGACAGCTGCTGGCGGCCGAGGCTGTTCTTGGGGAGCATGCCACGGATGGCCTTCTCGACAGCGCGGACCGGGTTCTTCTCGAGCAGCTCGGCGTAGGTGACCGACTTGAGGCCGCCCGGGTAACCCGAGTGGCGGTAAGCCAGCTTCTTCTGGAGCTTCTGACCCGTGAGAGCGACCTTCTCGGCGTTCACGATGATGACGAAGTCACCCGAGTCGATGTGGTTGGCGAAGGTGGGCTTGTGCTTGCCCCGCAGGAGCGTCGCCGCGTGCGAGGCGAGACGGCCGAGAACGACGTCGGTGGCGTCGATGACGACCCAGTCACGCTGGACCTCGCCGGCCTTCGGGGTGTAAGTGCGCGTCACGATAGTGCTGCTTTCTTATGTCGAACGGAGGAGTTCGTGAATCCCACTCCGGGGTGGTTCTTCCCTGAGGGAGGAACACGCCAGTGGAGGGCTCACGTTCGGACGATGCCTTCGCCGCCGAGACGGCACGGGCACCAAAGAGACAGCATACGCTACCCGGGACCTCCTCGCCACTCGACGAGGCACCCGTCAGTCGGGCCGCACCGAGACGAGGATGGGACGGTGATCGCTGCTCGCCTGCGGGAGCGTGGTGATGCGGTCGACCTCGAACCCGACCGACGTGGCGAAGTCGTAGTGCCCGCGGAACACCCGGTAGCGGGTGTAGGTGTGATCGTCGCTCAGCGTGAGCGCATAGCCGTGGTCTCGCACCGCCTGCCCCAGGTTCTCCTTGAACACGGGGTAGTTGTAGTCGCCGACCATGAGCTGCGGCAGGCCGTCGCCGAGCTCGGCGAGCGCGGTGAGCGCGGCGCGGATCTGGTGGCGGCGCAGCGAGTTGAGCGCGGTGAGGGGAGCCGCGTGGAACGAGGCCACGATGAAGTCGCGTCCCTCGTCGATGTCGGTGAGCCGTGCGCCCAGCACCCGCTCGTGCGCCGGCTTCAGCATCCGATCGTGCAACGACTTCTTCAGCCCGATGGCACGGATGTCGCGCAGACGATAGCTGCTCGAACGGTAGTAGAGGGCGAGCCCCAGACGGTTGCCCTGCGTGGCGTCGGCGAGCGCGAGGCCGCCGATGCGATCCGGCAGGTGAGGCACATCGCACTCCTGCAGACACAGGATGTCGGGATCGTGCTCGGCGACGAGATCGGCGAGCTCGCCCGCGGCGCGGTGCTTCCGGAGATTGTACGAGATGACCTTCATGACTCCCGTCACGCTACTCCGGCGGGCTATGCGTCGGCTCCGGGTTGCGCCGGAGGCCCGCCGTCGGCTAGGCGCGCGGTGCGGCCCGCCGTCGCCGTCAC
>DAMDKH010000044.1:0-11897 GCA_032099965.1 Microbacterium sp. | reverse complement strand
GGGTCGGCCACCTCGCTGCGCGACGTCACGGCCACCCGCGCGCCGCGCCCGTGCAGCTCGCGCACGAACTCGGCGCCGATCTGGCCGAAGCCGCCGGTCACGACGACCACCTTGTCCCGCACCGAGAAGAGCGGGTCGGTTCCTACTGACATGTGTCGATACTCCAATTGCCGGGCCGGTCAGCCCTTGACGGATCCTGCGGTGAGGCCGGACACGATGCCGCGCTGCGCCCACAGGAAGAAGATGATGGCCGGCAGCGCGAACAGCAGCGCGCACAGCATGACCACGTTCATCGGCGTGTAGAACTGCCCGAGGAACGACGACAGGCCCACGGATGCCGGCCACAGGTCGCTCGACGAGATGAACGTGTTCGCGAACATGAACTCGTTCCACCCGTCGAAGAACGCGATGACGGCGGCCGCGGCGATGCTCGGCATGATCAGCGGCAGCACGATCGTGGTGAGGATGCGCAGGCGCGAGCATCCGTCGATGCGCGCCGACTCCTCGATCTCGTACGGGATCTTGTCGATGCCGCTCTTGATGATGAACATGCTCACCGGCATCACGAACGCCGTGTCGGCGAGCACGAGACCCCAGTGGCTGTTGAGCAGTCCGGCCCCGGCGAAGATCGCGTAGAGGGGCACGATGATGAGCGCCTCCGGGAGCATCTGCGTGCTGAAGAACACGAACCCGGCCACACCGCGGCCGTGGAAGCGGTAGCGGCTGAGCGCGTAGGCGGCCATGGTCGCCAGCACGAGGCTGAGGATCGTGGTGCCCGCGGCGATCACGAACGAGTTGCCGAGCCAGCGCAGGATCGGGATGTCGGCGAGGAACCCGCCCCATTGCCCGATGTTCTGCACCTCGGGTAGCAGCGGCTGACCGTCGCGGTAGAGCGAGGTCTCGGTGGCGAGCGAGGTCGACAGCATCCAGTAGATGGGGAAGCCGGCGAACACCACGAGCAGGGTGATGAGCACGGCCTTGCCGAGGCTGCCGAACTTGGCGCCGACGCCGCGACGGCGCGGGAGGTCGGTGGGGATGCGCACGGTGGTCATCGCTGGTTCTCCTGACGCTCCTGCAGCTGCTCCACGACGAAGTAGACGACGGTCACGAGCAGCGAGAGCACGAGGCCGAGGGCCCCGATCGCGGCGGCCCGGCCGAGGTTCTGGTCCTGGAAGGCGGTGCGGTACACGTTCACGACGAGGGTGTTCGTGACGTCGAGCGGTCCGCCGCCGGTGATGAGGAAGATGATCTCGAAACGCCGGATCGACCAGATCGTCATGAGCAGCGTGATGATGCGGATGGTCGGCATGATGTGCGGCAGGGTGACCGCGCGGAACGACTGGAAGCGCGTGGCCCCGTCGACCCAGGTCGCCTCGCGCAGCTCGTGCGGCACGCTCTGCAGCGCGCTCAGCATCACGAGCATCACGAGCGGGGTGAGCTTCCACACCGTCGCGAGCGTCACCGCGAAGAGGCCGTACTGCGGGTCGACGAGCCAGCCGTGCTGCCCCATGCCGAGCGCCGAGGTGGTGCGGTTGAGGATGCCCTGCTCGTTGTTGTAGATCCACACGAAGATGAGCGCCGCGGCCACGGTGGGCACCGCCCACGGGATGGTCGCGATGGCGCGGATGATGCCGCGGCCCTTGAACGCCGTGTTCAGCAGCAGGGCTCCGGCGGTGCCGATGCCGACCGAGAAGATCACGGTGAAGAGCGTGTAGAGCAGCGTCGTCACGACCGACGACCAGAAGCGGTCGCTGCTCAGCAGGTAGTCGTAGTTCTCCAGACCGATGCTGCGACCGCCGGCGGGGTTGACGAGCTTCGTGGCCGTGAACGACAGCAGCACGCCCCGGATGAGCGGGAAGACCGTGAAGACCGCGAGGTACGCGATCGCGGGGAAGAGGAAGAGGTACGCGCCGTACTTCTCGACGAAGCGTCCGACGCTGCCGCCGCCGCGCTTCCTGCGCTTCGGCTGCCTCGGCGGAGAGGCGGGAGGCGTCGCGCGGGGCGCCTCGATCGTGGGGGTGGCCATGGCCGGTGTCCTTTCGGGGTGCCTGGAGGGCCGGGGAGAACGGGGAGGGGCGGGCGGGGGGATCCGCCCCTCCCCTGGTCGCTCAGCCGAGTTCGGCTTCGAGCGTCTTCTGGACCTCGGCGAGCTTGGCCTTCACGTCGCCGCCGTTGACGCGGAGGTCTTCGACCGCGGTCAGCACCTCGCGCCAGACGACCTTGCTCTCGGTCTCGAAGCCCTCGACGAGCGTCGACTTCGAGGTCTTCGCGGCCTCGAGGAACTGCGTCGCCCACGGGTTGGCCTCGAGGAACGCGGCGTCGGGCTCGACGTCGGTCGCCATGGCGGATGCTCCGAGACCGGCGCGGATCGCGGTCTGTCCGTCGTCGCCGAGCACCCAGCGCACGAAGTCCTTCGCGGCCTCCTTGTTGTCGCTGTTCGCGTTCACCGCGATGATGAGCTGCGAGTTCGAACCCGGGTTCGCGAGCGGCAGCGGGGCGGCACCGAGGGTGAGCCCGTCGACGACGTTGTCGGGGTTGGCGGTGATGGTCGTCGCCACGCCGGAGTTCTCGAACAGCATGCCGACCTGGCCCTGGCCGAACTTGGCGCGGAAGGTCGAGGCGTCGTCCCCGATGGGCGCGACCCCGGAGGCGAAGGTCTCGAGGAACGCCTCGACGGCTTCGACGTTCTCGGCCTTGTCGATCGTGAGCTTCTCGCCGTCGCTCAGTTCACCGCCGAATCCGTAGATCCAGTTGGCCATCTCGAGCGTCCAGCCGTCGATCTCGGCGGTCTGGTGCCGGCCGGCCCAGCCCGCGATGCCGAGCTCGTCCTTGATGGTCTGCGCGGTGGTGAGGAACTCGTCGAACGTGGTGGGCACCTCGAGCCCGAGCTGCTCGAAGATCTCCTTGTTGTAGATGACGGTGCTGTACGTCGGGCGCTCCCAGTTGAAGCCGTACTGCCCGCCGTCGAAGACGCCGGCCTCATTGGTCTTGTTGAGCGTGTCGCCGAGTTCGTCGGCGATGTCGTCGAGGGGCTCGAGCACACCGGCATCCACCAGCGAGGCGAACTGGCTGTCCTGCAGCACCATGACGTCGGGACCGCCACCGGCGCCCAGCTCGGTGCTGAGCTTGTCGGCGTAGTTCGCGAAGGGGATCTCGACCTTGGTGAGCTCGATGTTGTCGTCGGGGCCGGTGTAGCCCTTCACGGCATCCCAGATGATCGGGCCCTTGCCGTCTTCGAGGAACTGCCAGTTCGAGAAGGTCAGCTCACCGCCGGCGCTCTCGCCTCCGCCGTCGCCCGCGCCACCCGAGGCGCAGCCGGCGAGGGCGAGGACGGACGCGGCGGCGAGGCCGGTGAGGCGCAGCGCACGGGTGCGGTGCGACGAGGGTACGAGGGAAGACTTCACTGTTCACTCCTTTGGGCAGCAAGCTCTGTGCGTCGTTGCATCCGATCTCGCGACGGGTGCGTGAAATCGGTTTCATCACGATAACTTCGCAGTCACGACCCTGTCAAGAACGAAATGGTTACGCAACCTTTTTGGTGTCCATCGCTCCCCGTTCCGCGCGCTCCGCCCGATTCGCGAGGGGTCGGGAAACGCCGCGGACGGTGCATCCGAAACGGCGAGTCGTGACCCCTCTCGGGACCGGCACGACGACGGAACGGAAAGAGGACGGATGCCCGGCCCGGGGGCATCCGTCCTCCTCCGATGCGAGGGTCAGCGGTGTGCAGCGACCACCTGCGCCACAGCGTCGCGCTGCTCCGGCGTGGGCTCGGCGATCGCCATGCGGCAGTGCGCGTCGACGACGTCGAGCACGCGGTACGCCTCTTTCATGCGGGCCATGTCTCCGCCGATGAGCGAGACGACGTCGTCGACCGCCACCTGGGCCGCGGCCACGGCCTCGGCGTCACCCGAGCGACCGGCGTCGGCGAGGGCGCGGAAGGGCTTCGGGGTCACCGACGACACCCCGGACACCACGCCCTGCGCCCCGGCCTCGACCGCGGCGATGAGGTCGCGGTCGGCGCCGGTGTAGAGGTCGAAATCTGCGGGAACGACCGCGCGGTACGCGGCGATCTCGTCGAGCGAGAGCTCGCTGACCTTCGCCCCCACGATGTTCGGCAGCTCGGCGAGGCGCACGAGCAGCTCCGGCGAGACCGTGTTGCCGCTGCGGGCCGGGTAGATGTAGACGTACAGGCGTCCGTCGCCCACGGCATCCGAGACGGCCTGGAAGTAGTCGAAGATCGCCTCGTCCGTCGACTTCAGGTAGTACGGGGTGAGGGCGGCGAACTCGGTCGCCCCCAGCTCCTTCGCGATCTCGACGAGACGCACGGCCTCGAACGTGCTGGGCTGACCGACGTGCACGATCACGCGCATGCGGTCGGCGAGCTCATCGAGCGCGGCACCGACCAGGGCACGGAACTCGGTGGCGTCGACGGCGGGGAATTCGCCCGTGGTGCCGAGGATGAACGCGCCCTCGTTGCCCGACTCGGCCACGAACCGGAAGATCGCGCGCGACCCCTCCAGGTCGAGGCTGCCGTCACGGTGGAACGCGGTGGGGACGGCGGTCAGGATGTCGTAGCGGGTCACTTCTCGTTCTCCTTGGAGTTCTTGCGCGCCTTGCGCAGCGCGCGGGGGGAGGTGTCGACGTTGCGCACCGTGGAGGTGAGCAGGTCGGGGTTCGCGGCGAGCTCGTCGTGGGCCTTCTCGATCTGCTGACGGCTCTCGTCGTCGAGGATCGAGTCCCCCAGCGCCTTGCGCTCGGCACGCGGCGTGCGGGCGGCCCGGATGGCCGGCATGACGATCGACAGCACCGCGAGGGCGAGCAGCACGATCGCGATCGGGCTGACCACCTCGAAGAACGGCCGGGTCGGCAGGATGGCGAGGGTGCGGGCGAGGTTCTCCTCGGCGAGCGGGCCGAGCAGCAGACCGAGCACGACCGGACCGGCGGGCACCTGCATGCGCTTGAGCAGCACGCCGACGACGCCGAAGACGAGCATCGTGACGACGGTCGACAGGCTGTTCGAGGTGGCGTAGGTGCCGATGATGCAGAAGATGAGGATGCCGCTCCACAGGTACGGCTGCGGCACGTCGAGCAGCTTCACCATTCCGCGCATGCGCACGAGGCTCAGCACCAGCGAGAGGATCGTGGCGACGAGCATGATGCCGACGATCGAGACGACGAGGTCGGGGCGGTTGGTGAACAGCGTGGGTCCGGGGGTGATGCCCCAGATGATCATCGAGCCGATCATCACGGCCATGACCGAGTCGCCGGGGATGCCGAGCGCCATCGTGGTGGTGAGCGATCCGCCGAGCGTGGCGCTGGAGGCGGTGTCGCTCGCGGCGACGCCCTCGATGGATCCCTTGCCGAACATCTCGGGGTGCTTCGACGCCTTGCGCGCCCGCTCCCAGCCGATGAGGCCGGCGATGTCGCCGCCCGCCGCGGGGATGAGGCCGACGCCGAGGCCGACCGCGCCGCCGACGGCCGTCGCCCGACCGGACTGCTTGAGCTCGGCACGGTTGGGGAACCAGCGGCCGAGGCTCGAGATGGGGCGCACGTTCGACTTCCGGTACGTGAGCAGCTGGTCGAACAGCTCGGCGATGCCGAACAGGCCGATGATCACGGCGATGAAGTTCACGCCCTCGACGAGTTCCAGCACGCCGAACGTGAAGCGCTGGTCGGCGGTCGCGGCGTACGTGCCGACGGTGCCGAGCATGAGCCCGAAGAGGCCGGCGAGGATGCCCTTCAGCATCGACTTCGACGAGATGCCGATCATGATCGCGATGCCGAAGACGACGAGGGCGAACAGCTCGGGCGACTTGAAGTAGTCGCGGGCGAAGCTGGCGATGGGCACGGCGGCGACCGCGAAGAGCACCAGGGAGGCGAGGATGCCGACGGCCGAGACGATCGCCGAGATCGTGAGCGCGAGTCCTGCCCTGCCCTGCTTCGCCATCGGATACCCGTCGAGGGTCGTGGCGATCGAGGCGGGCGTGCCGGGGGTGTTGATGAGGATCGACGGCACCCGGTCGCCGAAGTTCGCGGCGACGTAGATGGTGAGGAGCACGGCGAGGCCCTGCACCGGCTCGAGCGTCATCGTGAAGCCCGCGGCGAGCGCCACGGCCATCGTGGCGGTGATGCCGGGGAAGGCGCCGACCATGAAGCCGAGCACGAGGCCGACGAGCATGTACAGCAGGATGGAGATGTCGAGGAGCGAGTTCAGCCCCTCCAGGAGCGCGTTCACAGGGGAATCCTCAGGAGCATGCCGAACACGACGTAGACGAACGCCGTGACGGCGGCGGAGTAGATGACGAGGCTCAGCCAGCGGCGGTGACCGTAGAGGAGCATGAGGGCGGCCATCAGCAGGGCCGCGGCGATCGGGAAGACCTCGATGCGGTAGCCGAAGAGGATGACGGAGCCGAGCGACCAGAGGGCGATGAAGACGCCGGTGATCGCGAGCGTGGCGATGACGCGGAGGTAGCCGCCGGGCTGGATGCTCTCGATGTCCTCGCGGGTGGGGGCGGGGCGGGTGAGCGCCAGGGCCAGCACGGCGAGCGCGATGACGACGCCGGTGACGCCGATGACCATCGGCCAGAAGCGGGCGTCGATCTGGCCGGCCGCGGCTTCGCGGCGCAGCGGGATCTGCGTGGCGAGGAACAGGTAGCCGGCGGTGAACGCGAGGGCCACGACGCCGAACACGATCTCGAGCGTGCGCGAGGGGCGGGCGCCCTCGTACTCGTCCGGCGCGGTGTCGCCGGCGATGTCGGGAGTCGACATGATTCTCCTTCGTTGGAGGGAGGCGCTGCGGGGCCGGAGTGCACCGGCCCCGCAGGTGTTCTCAGCCCAGGAGGTCCTGGAACAGGGTGAACTGGTCCTCGACGTAGCTCGTCCATTCGGCGGAGTCGCGGTAGACGACGAGGTTCCCGGCATCCGCCTGGAACTTCTGGTAGCTGTCGGACTCGACGGCCTCCTTGACAGCCGCCTCGAGCGTCGACTTCACGTCGTCGGGGAGACCCTTCGGGGCGTAGATGCCGCCCCAGCCGCCGAACACGACGTCTTCGCCGATGGCCTCTTCGACCGTCTCGACGTCTTCGGCGTCGGGGTGGCGCTCGTCGTTCATGACGGCGAGGATGCGCACGGCTTCGCCCTGCGCGAGCGCTTCGCCGAGTCCGGAGACGGCGGCGACCGTCTCGCCGGATGCCGCGGCGGCGACGGCGGTCGCGCCGCCGTCGTAGGGCACCGGGGTGAACTCCGCGTCGGTGGCGTCGCCGAGTCCGATCGTCGCGGCCTCCCAGATGGAGCCGGCGCCGGAGTTGGCGACCGTGACGGCACCGCTGCCGGCCTGGGCGACCAGGTCGTCGAGGGTCTCGATGCCGCTGTTCGCGCCGACGGTGATGACACCGGGGGCGAGCATGATCTGCCCGAGGAGGTCGAAGTCGTCGGGCTTCACGTTCGCACCCTGGGTGGTGTTCAGCATCGCGATCTCGACGGGTGCGAAACCGATGACGTAGCCGTCCGCGTCCTGCGAGCCGACGTACTCCATGGCGAGGGCACCGGCGGCGCCGGGCATGTTCTCGGGGATGACGCTGACGCCGAGGATCTTCTCGAGCTCGGTGGCCAGCGCGCGCGACGACAGGTCGGATCCGCCGCCCGGGTTCGCCTGGATGATGAGACGGATGTCCTTCTCGGGGAATGCCGAGGCGGCATCCTCGCCTTCCTCGACCTTCGTGCAGGCCGAGACGACGAGGGCGGTCGCTGCGAGGGCGGCGAGTGCGGCGGCCGCCCGGGTGATGCGCTTGCGGGGCATCTTTGCTCCTCTACGTGGGTCGACCGTGTTGTCGACGCTGTGAGAGTACCAGTGTTGACTGTTAACAGTCAACACTTCGGCCCCGCAGGGTTCCCTGCGGGAGCGTGCACTCTCCTCGGTCCGATGACAGGATGGCAGGGAAGAGGGGGAGGACGATGATGTTCGACGAGCGGCGGAGACAGGAAGCGCTCGAGGAGATGGGCATCCTCGACACACCGCGAGACGAGCGGGTCGACAGGGTCGCCCGCCTCGCCAAGGAGATGTTCGGCGTGCCGATGGTGAGCGTCTCGCTCATCGACCGCGAGCGCCAGTGGCGCAAGACCGAGATCGGACTCGGCGGCGACGAGGCGCCCCGCCAGGACTCCTTCTGCGACTACACGGTGCGGCAGGACCGCACCGTCGTCGTCGAGGACGCCGCCCTCACCGAGCTGTTCGCCGACAACCCCTTCGTCTCGGGCGACCCGCACCTGCGCTTCTACGCCGGTCATCCCCTGCATGCGCCCGGCGGCGAGCCGATCGGCACTCTCTGCGTGCTCGACACCGAGCCGCACACCCTCACCGACGCTCAGCTCGACCTGCTGCGCGACCTCGCGTTCTGGGTGCAGTCCGAACTCGCGAAGGATGCCGAGCTCGACCAGGCGGCCGTCATCCAGAGCACGCTGCGCCCGCACACGCATCCCGAGGTCGACGGATACACGATCGCGGGCGGCTCGGTCTCCCGCGGCATCCTCGCCGGAGACTTCTACGACCTCGACCTGCACGACGGCGCCCTGCGCATCACCCTCGCCGACGCCATGGGCAAGGGGATCGGCCCGGCGCTCATCGCCACGAGCGTCCGCGCCTCGCTGCGCACCGCCCCCGAGCGCGGTCTCACCGCCTCCATCGCCGAGATCGATCGTCTGCTGGAGCAGGATCTCGGCGACACCGCCATGTTCGTCACCGCCGTGCACGCGGAGCTGACCCCCGCGACGGGCGACCTCGCGATCATCGACGCCGGGCACAGCCTCGCGTTCATCCTGCGCGCCGACGGCTCGTGGGAGCACCTGCGCTCCACGAGCCTCCCCCTCGGCATGGGCATGGGGCTGCAGCCTCCGGAGGTGCGCGAGCCGCGCTTCGATCGCCTCGAACCCGGCGACGCCTTCGTGTGCTGCAGCGATGGGCTGCTCGACGTGCTCGATCCCGACGACCCCTACGCCCACGTCTACCGCGTGCTCACCGAACTCGGCCCCGACGGCGCGATCCGCGAGGCCATGGGGCTCGCGACGGCCGAGACGGCCACCGACGACATCACCGTCGTGGTCGTGCGGAGAGACGCATGACCGCGCGGTTCGCGACGATCCGCATCCTCGCCCTCCTCTCGGTACTGCTCGGCGTCAACTACGTCGCCTGGCGCTGGCTCGAGTCGGTGAACTGGTCGGCGTGGTGGATCGCCGTGCCGCTGGTCATCGCCGAGACCTACAGCCTCATCGACACCTTCCTGTTCTGCCTCACGATGTGGCGGGCCAAGGAGCGCCCGGCCCCGGTGTCGGCGCCGCAGGGAACGGTCGACGTCTTCATCACGACCTACGACGAGCCGATCGAGATGGTCATGACCACGGCCAGAGCGGCGCAGCGCATCGCGTACCCGCACACGACCTGGGTGCTCGACGACGGCAACCGCGCCGAACTCGAAGCGGCGGCGCGCGAGGCGGGGGTCGGCTACCTCACCCGGTCGGAGGACTGGACGGGCAAGCCGCGCCACGCGAAGGCCGGCAACCTCAACAGCGCCCTCTTCCAGACCGACGGCGAGTTCCTGCTCATCCTCGACACCGACCAGGTGCCCGACCCGCTCATCCTCCACCGCACCCTCGGGTACTTCGCCGACGACCCGGAGGTCGC
The DNA here is from genome assembly GCA_032099965.1 of Microbacterium sp. GTDB lineage: Bacteria > Actinomycetota > Actinomycetes > Actinomycetales > Microbacteriaceae > Microbacterium. The sequence continues at coordinate 2,221 of DAMDKH010000044.1, read as the reverse complement.
CGTCGTGCAGACCCCGCAGTGGTTCGTGAACGTCGACGAGGCCGATCCGCTCGGCAGCCAGGCCCCGCTCTTCTACGGCCCGATCCAGCAGGGAAAGGACGGCTGGAACGCCGCCTTCTTCTGCGGATCCAACGCCGTGCTGCGCCGCGAGGCGCTCATGCGTCTGGGCATCATCGGCTACGTGCGCGAGGTCACCGACTCCGCGGCCCGCGCCCTGCGCACCTCCGAGGCGATGATCGAGAAGGAGGAGCGCGCCGCGACCGATCCCCACCTCGTGCGCGAGCTCAGCGCCCTTCAGATCGCGATCCGTCAGGGCCGACGCGACCTCGCCTCCGGGGCGCCGGTGGCCGAGGTCGCCGACCGGGTGCGGGCCGCCGTCGACAACGCCTCCCGCATCCTCGTCGCACAGGATCTGGCCGGCATCCGCGCCGACCTCGCCGAGCTGGGCGCCCTGCCCATCGAGCACGACGCCGAGATCGACGCGATCGTCGTCGACGAGGCGGGTCTGGCCGCCCTCGCCGCCAGCGACCTCTCGCCCATCACCGCGTTCGACGCGGTGCGGGCGCTGCTCGACGCGCTGCGACTCGACCGCGGCACCGAGGCGCAGCCGATCCTGCCGATGGCGACGATCTCGGTCACGGAGGACATGGCGACGGCGATGCAACTGCACTCGCAGGGCTGGCGCAGCGTCTACCACCACGAGATCCTCGCCCGCGGCCTCGCCCCCGAAGACCTGCGCACCATGCTCACCCAGCGGCTGCGCTGGGCCCAGGGCACGATGCAGGTCATGCTGCGCGACAACCCGCTCGCCAAGCGCGGACTGTCGATCGGACAGCGGCTGATGTACTTCGCCACGATGTGGAGCTATCTGTCGGGCTTCGCGGCGCTCGTCTACCTCGCCGCCCCGGTGGTCTACCTCGTCTTCGGGGTGCTGCCCGTGACGGCGTGGTCGGTCGACTTCTTCGTGCGGTTCCTGCCGTACTTCCTCGTCAATCAACTGCTCTTCCTCGTCGTGGCGAAGGGCGTCAAGACCTGGCGAGGACAGCAGTACTCGCTCGCGCTCTTCCCGGTGTGGATCCGCGCCTGCTGGACGGCCTTCGCGAACGTCGTGCTGCGCCGGCCGCTCGGCTTCGCCGTCACCCGCAAGGACGGCCGCGACCCCCGCGGGGTGCCGTGGGGCGAGATCTGGCCGCAGCTCACCGCGATGGTCGTCCTGAGCATCGCCCTCGTCATCGGCGTCGTGCGCGTCTTCCTCGGCACGGCCGACGGCACCGGCACACTGGTGAACACGGCGTGGGTGCTGTACGACCTCGTCGTCCTGAGCGTCATCGTCCAGGCCGCGCGTTATCGCGGACCCGCCGCCCACATCCTCGAGAAGGAGACCCATGGATCTGAGCACTGAGAACCACGACGGCTACGCGGTCATCGGGGTGACCGGCCGGCTCACCGCGACCGGCGCGCCGCTGCTGCGCGCCGCGGTGTCCGACCTCATCGACGCCGGACAGGCGAACGTGGTCATCGACATGGCGGCGCTGGAGTTCGTCGACTCGTCGGGCCTCGGAGCCCTCGTCGGGGCGCTGAAGAGCGCCCGCGTCGCCGGCGGCGACCTGCGCATCGCCGCCGTCCCCGAAGCGGTGCAGACCGTGCTGCACCTCACCAACCTCGATCGCGTCCTGCGCGATTATCCGACGCCCGGATCCGCGTTCGATGGACGCTGAGACCCGGGCGGTGCACATCGACGGGCCGGCACGGCTCGCGCTCGTCGATCACGTGCTCGACGCCCTCGACGACCTGTGGACGGATGCTCCGCACGTCGGTGCCGAGGATCGCACCCTGTTCACCCTCGCCGTGAGCGAGGTCGCGACGAACATGGTGCAGCACACCGCCGAGCCGGATGCGGTGACCATCACCGTCGACATCCGCATCTCCCCCGCGCAGGTGGAGGCCACCCTCACCGACACCGCCCCGCCGGCCGAGATCGACTGGGACGGCGTCGCGATGCCGGAACCCGACAGCGAGAGCGGGCGGGGGCTCGCCCTGTCGACCGCGTCGCTCGACGACCTGCGTCACGTGTTCGACGCGGGCGGCAACACCTGGCTGCTGCGGCGCCGCATCCGCCCGACGCAGCCGTGAGCGCATAGCAGCCCGCGCGGTTCCCGCAAGCCCCTGGTCGCGCGCGGGGCTGCGCGGCACGGTGGAGGCATGGTGATGCGATCCACGG